>NZ_JBEZZF010000016.1:0-86603 GCF_040639055.1 Promicromonospora sp. NPDC023987
CCAATCGAGTTCGAGACCGTCTACGCTGACCAGACCCTGGCCCTCGCGGCCTGACTCATCAAAGAAGACGTGTCAACCGTTCCTGGGGCAGTCCCGTGGGACTTGATGTCCATCCAGCAGAACTGACCGTCGACTCGCTTCTGATCGTTGGTGGTCATGGTCGAAACCTCCCGTCAGGCAGGGGGGTTGGCCTGTTTCCGGGTACCGGGCTGGAGATGATGCCTCCCTTGTGCGAACGCTGGATGGGTGTCATCCCTCTATAGGGAGGTCTGGGAGGTCTGGGAGGTGGGGCCAGAGGTCGCTCAGCCGGGCGAACTTCTGATCAGGGAGCCGTTCGAGGGCGTCAAGGACGTGGTGGGGCGCGCCGCCGTCCTCTGCGTACTGGACAAGCTCTTCCCTCGTTGCTGGACCGTAGAAGAACAGGTCAACAACGGATTCGGCCACGTCGAGCCGGGTGGTCATCGAGCTTCCTTCGTCGTGGTCCGATCGAGGTCGAGCGCGCACCACACGACCTTGCCGTCACGTCCCTGGTGAACGCCCCACCCGGTCATGGCGCGTTCGACGAGCAGCAGTCCTCGTCCTCGTGGGTTGCTTGGTACAGACCGTCGGGGCAGCGGGCGCTCAGGCGACCCGTCGCGCACTTCGAGGAGGACCGACTCGTTGCACAACCGGACGGCGAGCCATGCTGGCGGTGCGGCGTGCTCGACGGCGTTGGCAACAAGTTCTGAGGCGGCGAGCACCAGGCGTGCCCGGTCCGAGGCCACGACGTCGAACTGATCGAGCTGTTGGTGAAGCCACTGGCGCGCCGTGGCGGTCTCCCGTAGGGAGAAGCCCACGTCCATGCGCGTGATCCGGTGGGTATGCAGGCCCGAGCGCTGGGCGCAGTCGAGCCTCATGCCTCGGCTGTGTCCAGCACGAGTGGGCGCTCGGTCACCCAGCTCACGGCGCCGGAGACCTCATTCACACGGCGGGTGAGCCTGACGACATCGGCGCTAGCGACCTGATGCCGATAGACCCACGCGCTGTGCCCCCTCGACTGGAAGACCAGTTCCCCACGTTCGGCGACCACCCTCGTGGCGGTGACCTCAAAGGAGCGGTCAGACGTCTGCACGCGAAAGAGTGGCACATAGCCTCCTGGTGTCCGGGGCGGGCGGAATGCCAGCACGAATCTCTACCCTTACGTAAGTGTAAGACTAGCGGTTCGGTCGTGACCGGCCGAGTGTTGCGAGCCTCCTCCGGCGGTGCGGCGGAGTCGGCGCTGACAGTTGTGGTGTGGGCAGCGGTCAGCAGGCGTACTGGTCCACGACGAAAAATCTCACGCAGCGGTAGGGTTTGACGTCGTGTCACTGCCGAGACGTCCCAGGGGGTGCGCCTGCGGTCAGAGCACCTCGAACTCCGTCTTCAACGCTTCGTCATCCGCCGTCATCCAGGAGAAGTCGGTTCAGGTCGCCGAGGCACTGGTTCGTATCGTCGACGACCACCTCGGCGACCGCAACGCCATGCAGGACCTCGAAGCCTCGCTAACCAGGCTGGCCCGCGCCTGGACCGTGCCCCTGCGTGATTTCGTTGACCACTTCGAGCTGGTGCGTGACATGCTCGCCGAAGCTCCACGACTGCCGTCCGTGCTGCTGGAGGCATGGAACACGGCAGGGGCCGCAGCGTGCACAGGCGACTTTGGCGTGGCGTCTGCGTGCGCTGGCCGACGAAGGCTTGCTTGCCTGCGACGACGCGGAGCTCGCCGCCGACCACTTCCTGCTCCTGACCCAGGGAGCAGTCGACGCCCGCAGCGACCGTGGCGCCAACCCCCTAGATGATGCCGAGGCGGCCAGGATCATCACTGCCGGCGTCCGGCATTTCCCGGCCTCGCGCCAATCACTGACGCCACGCGCTCGTCACGGCAGAGCGTGCCCATCCATAACTTCGACGGTAGTCCCTCAAGTCGGGTCGAAGGCCAAGCTCCGGAGCTCGTGAGAAGAGCGGCACATCGGTGTGCGGTCCCCCTGTCCGGCCGGATGGTCAGGGCCGACGAAGGAGGTCGGGGGCTACCGCCCGCCGTCCTAGGGCCCACACGCACCCTTGTGAACCCGGGCTCGTCGCACTCGATCGCGGCGAGGCGCGCTGCGGGGCGCAGGTCGACGTCGTGTTGAACTGGATTAGGGTGATCTTTGCGCGTACTGGCCGTGCGGCCTAGATGGGACGAGCAGTCCCCTGTACAACTTCGGTATGACGCAGGTGGTTGTGACAGAGGTCTCGCCGAACGACGCCAGCCTTCTCTCAAAAGTCGTCGAGTTGGGAAACCGGAACCGCAACACGCTTGGTCTGATGCCCAAGGGTGCATTTCGCGAGTTTGCTCGGCGCGGCTTCCTCCTGGTCGCACACATTGATGCAGAGTTTGTTGGCTATGCGCTCTACGAAGTGGCGCGTCGACGTGTGCGGCTTACGCATCTTTGCGTCGACGATAATAGTCGCTCAAACGGAGTGGCTCGCGAGCTTGTCGACACCCTCAGCCGCAAACATCATGATCTCGCGGGGATCCTGGTTACGTGCCGAAGAGATTTTCCTGCCGATGGTTTATGGCCCGTTCTAGGTTTCCATGCTCGGCACGCGCGCCCCGGGCGCGGCAAAGATCCGACGACTCTGATTCACTGGTGGCGAGATCACGGCCTGCCTGACCTGTTTACGACCTCCGCAAATGACGAGGTCGCCGTCGTGGCGATCGACCACAACGTATTCATCGATCTCGTAATTGAGCCGGATCGTCCGGACGCTGAAGAGTCACGAGCGCTGGAGGCCGACTGGCTAGTCGGGCGCATCCGTCTGGCGGTCACTCGTGAGACGCCGAACGAGATACGAAAGAACCTCGACGCGATTGAACGGTTACGTCACTGGTCGAAACTCGAGTTGTTCACCCAGCTCCAGTACACGCCCGTTGAGCGCGATCGTGCCAAAGCCGCCTGGGATGGGGCTGTTTCTTCGCCCAGGAGGAAAGACGCTGAGGACTGTCGTCATCTGATAAGTGCCGCAGCTGGTGGCGTGAGGATCTTCGTAACGCGCGACGAAGATCTGATATCTCGATATAGGACGCATGCTGCAGATGCCCTCGGGCTTCGAATCTTGCGACCATCGGAATTAATCGTCCAACTCGACGAGGTGGCCGACGCCGCGAAATACAGACCGGTCGACCTTGAAGGAACAGAACTTAGTGTCGGCGTGTACGGCAACGAGGCGCACGGAGAACTGATGAGGTTCCTCGACCACGCGGCCGGAGAGCGAAAGAATGCCTACGCCCGTAGGCTTCGTACCGTCGCTGTCGATCAGATGGCTCATCGCCAGTGGGTTCGTGATGCTGCGGGAAACGCCCTCGCTGCATGGGCCACATACATAACACCTGACGCTCAGTCGCTGGAAGTTCCCTTGTTCCGTATCGACAGGAAAATCCCCGTGTCCGCCACCCTTGCACGGCTGCTTGTCTTGGAGATCAAGCGACAGGCGTTACGGGCCGCGCGGACCGTGGTGTGCGTCACCGACCCATATCTGCCGCCTGGCGTGCGCACAGCGCTTCTCGCAGACGGGTTTCGCCCCGCGGGCGAGACGCAAGAACTGCAGTGTGCGGTCCTGGACGCCAGATCGAAGGACGCGGCAATAAGCCTCGCGGCCACGGATTACCCTATGCGCGAACATGTGAGCGCTGCCTTGAACGCGGCGAGCACCGTGGAGCAGATTGCCTCTCTCGAAAGGTCACTGTGGCCAGCGAAGCTCCTGGACAGCAACCTGGAGACATGGATCGTGCCCATCCGGCCGACGTGGGCTGCTGAGTTGTTGGGTACTGAACAGACCCTGTTGTACCGCCCTGATGTCCTAGGGCTCAGCCGTGAACTGGTCTATTACCATGCGCCCCAGAACAACCCAAGCGTTCCTGCGCGCATCGTCTGGTACGCCAGCGGGGCCGGCAAGCAACGCGTGGGTGCTGTGGTGGCGATCTCCCAGTTGATCGCTGTCGACACAGATGCACCCGAGCGGTTGCACCGCCGCTACCAGCACCTTGGCGTGTACGCCCTACGAGATGTCGAGGCTGTGGCGCACAATGGTCGAGCTTCGGCGCTGCGATTCGTCGATACCGAAGTTCTCCCGCGATTCGTCCCGTACGAGCGGCTCAAGGAGCTTGCTGGACCGAACGGGCTGACGACCTTGCAGGGGCCTGTGAGGATCGGCAGTAGTCTCTTCGGCCAGATCTATCAGGAGGGAACGGGACGTGGTGTCTGAACGACGTGCAGTGCTCCTGAGTATCCGACCGCGGTACGCCGAGGCCATCCTGCGGGGAACGAAGACGGTCGAACTGAGGCGGACCCGAATCAACGTACCTGCGGGTGCGATCCTCGTGATCTACAGCAGCAGCCCGACTCGGGCAGTTCTTGGCACCGCCGTCCTCGATGGAATCGTCGAGGACGCCCCAGGTGCTTTGTGGCCCGAGGTGCGCTCCGTCGCGGGCATCCTGCGTAGGGAGTACAACGAGTACTTCCGCGGCGCACGGACAGCCTTCGCTCTGCACCTCCGCGACGTTGTCCAGTTGTCCGTTCCGGTGCCTCTTCATGACCTACGAACCCGAACGGGTCTGGAGCCTCCGCAGAGTTTTCGGTACGTCACCGCGGAGCAGGTACGAGTCCTCCAGCGTTCTACGCCGTCGGAAGTAGCGACCCAGCAGCTACGGCCGAGAATCGCGGCGGCAGCTCGGTTGGACACACGAACAAGGTCACGTGCACGAGTCCCGTGAAGGGTGGGATCCGAGGTGTCCAGGCCCGCACCATCACGACTTGGGTACCCAGGAGTCAGTTATGGCTGACACGGTTCCTGACACGATTGCCCACCGTGACACGCATGGTGACACGGGTCCTGTGCCTATCAGCGCCTACGCTTGCCGATAATTGACCATCCATGTGAGGCTGGGCCAACAAGGTGCAGAAACGGCGAGATTCCGCCGTTTCTGAAGCTCACCAGGGCGATAGTGATCGCTATGTCAGACTGCTCTGCGGACGTCAAAAAGTTTCGCTTCACCGGGAAGAGGTCGGGGGTTCGAATCCCCCTAGCTCCACCCGGTGAAGGCCGCTGATCCGCTCGAAAGAGCAGGTCAGCGGCCTTCGACGTTCTCGCAGGGCACCTAGAGAAGAAATGGTGCAATGAGGATGACGCCGTTCGTGACAGCGCTCGAACGCCCACGGGTGTCGGTCAGTGCCCCTGGATTTCCTGCCGCAGGCGCGTGCGGTGGTTCCACGCCGTTACCCGTCCGTTACAGTAGGGCCCACAATGATCCTGACACGTCGCTTCCGTTCGCCCCTGGCCGGTTCCCGGCATGGAGCGACGGCCGTGGCCGCAGTCGTCTTCCTTGTGCTGGCTGTCGTGGGCGTGCAACTGGCGTGCACCATGCATCTGAACCAGCACGCGGGCGGCGCCGCACACGCGCACGGGGGACATGGTCACGCCGGTGAGCACTCGAGTGCCGGCGGGGCACTGGCCGTACACGACGTGGCGACGGGGCACGTCGACGTCGTCGAGCCCGAGGCCGGCGGTGCTTCCGGCTGCTCCGAGCACGACACCGTCACGGCGCAGTCCGAACCGCTCCTGCTGCCATCCCCGGTCTTGGCCACGACGCCAGAGTCCCCGGCCATCCGTCTGACGCCCGCTGCCGTGTACCAGGACCATCGGATGGCTTCCGCCTTGTCCGGGGCGGCGGCTCCGTCGCTGCATGCCCTGGGGATCAACCGGACGTAGACCTGCGCACCCGCTGACCTCACCTGAGGCCGGCCGGTTCAGCGTGCCCGCCGAACGGGCTGCGCCAGCGGTACTACTCCGATTTGAAAGGTCCCAGACTTCATGGAGCCCAGCTTCACCCAGAACCGGCCGGTGAGCGGTCGTGGTCGTCATCGGGCGGCGGGCAGCCCCGTGTCATCCGCGGTCGTCCGAACCGGTGCAGAGCACGCCACCACGTTCGCCGGGCGTACCACCGCGGGGGCCGCTGCCGGGGCCGACGTCCAATGGTCCTTGGCCGCTGCCCCCATCGCTCAGGCGACGCGGGCACGGCAAACCAGAGGACGTCATAGAAAGGGCCGGCATGCGGCCTCACCGAACCGTGCACCGTCCCCCGCAATTGGTCGGTGGCCCCTGACGCTTGGTCTCGGGATCGCACTGGTCACCACGACGTCGTTCACGGTCGCCGCTGTCGGCGGTTCCGGGAACGACGAGCGCGCCCAGCCAGGAGGGGCTGACGCCGCGCTGGCGTTCGCCGGTCCGTCATCGGACGCGGCAGTCGCGGTGCCTGATCGGCAGAGCCGTGCATCGCGTAGCCAGGAGCGTTCCTCGCGCGCCGGTGCCAGCGTCACCGTCCCCGGTGGCGCGACGATGCCTGCCGACGAGGTGAGGCCCGTGCAGGTCGACGCCCCGCCAGTCCTGCCTGGTTGTGATGGTGAGGCGACAGGCTCGGAGCTCAACGGTCAGGTACCGGAGAGTGAGCTGTGCGCTCTGTGGGACGGGTACCCGCCGATCCGTGCCGACGCGGCGGTGGCCCTGGCTCGTCTGAACCAGGAGTACACCGAGCGGTTCGGCGAACCGATGTGCCTCACGGACGGCTACCGCAGCTACGCGCAACAGGTCACCGCGAAGGCGCAGAAGCCGACACTGACAGCGACCCCGGGCCGGTCCAATCATGGCTGGGGCCTCGCGGTGGACATCTGCGCCGACAGCTACGCCGGTGAGCGCTGGGACTGGCTCGAGGCACACGCTCCGGAGCACGGGTGGGACAACCCGCAGTGGGCACAGTCCGGCGGCGCCGGACCGTACGAACCGTGGCACTGGGAATTCACAGCGGCCGTCGCGCAGATCGACGACCACCACTGAAGGCGGTCGCTTCCCGAGTGCCACGAGCACATCGTTCGCAGAAGAGGCCACCATCGTCGTTGCCGATCAGGCCCGCCGGTCCGAGGATCTGGACAAGCCTGTCGGCCGCCGGGGCTGGGCTGATTGCGAGTCGTCAGGGGTGTTCTTACCGTGATGACGGAAGCGGCGACGTGGCCCGACGGCAGCGGCGCCTCAGCGGACCCTGAGGAGAGACGCCATGAAGACCGGTGAGATGCTCGAGACCTATCCGAAGTCGATGAACCTTGACCGTGCGTTGCTGGCGAGCGCGATCGAGTCGATCGTCGAGTGCTCCCAGGCGTGTACGGCGTGCGCGGACGCGTGTCTGAGCGAGGAGATGGTCGCCGACCTGCGCAAGTGTGTCCGGACGAACATGGACTGCGCCGATGTCTGTGACGCGACTGCTCGTGTGCTGTCGCGGCACACCGGCTATGACGCGAACATCAGTCGCGCGCTGCTGGAGGCCTGCATCGCCGCGTGCAAGGCGTGCGGGGACGAGTGCGAGCAGCACGCGAGCATGCACGAGCACTGCCGGGTGTGCGGCGAGGCCTGCCGCGCCTGCGATACCGCCTGCCGGGAGCTGCTGAACACCATCAGCTGACCTGCTCACTTTCCCGGGCGCAGGTCGAGCCGGCGCAGCAGCTGGGCGTACGGGCCTGGGCACGGCGGTCACCTGCTGGCTCGACCGGGTTCTCCCCTTTCTGCTGGGCCCGAGCGACGCGAAGGCGAACGCGGCGCTGACAGGGCTCCGCGACACTGCCATGGAGTATCCCGCCGAGTGACGATAGCATCGCCATGTGGCGATTAATCAGAGGTCTCACGACTCGGCGGGACTCGATGTCCCGCTGGACGAAGCCGCGGCGGTCGCACCGGCCGCCGCGCTATACCGGGCGTTGGGCGAGCCGACGCGGCTGCTGATCGTGCAGCACCTGTTCTCCGGGGAGCACCGGGTGCGGGAGCTGACCGAGCACCTCGGCCTCGCGCAGAGCACGGTCAGCGCGCACCTAGCGTGCCTGCGCGAGTGCGGGCTCGTCACCTCCCGTGCCGAGGGCCGGGCCTCGCTGTTCTCGCTGTCCGACCCCGAGCGGCTGGTGTCGCTGTTCGCCATCACCGAGGGACTGCTGGAGGCCACCGGTTCAGCCGTGACGCTGTGCACTCACCTCGGGCCGCAGGAGCGTGCCCGATGAGCCACGACCACGGCGCCATGGGCGCCGAGGACCACCGCGGGCGGCTGGCCGTCGCGTTCGGCATCACCACTGCCATCCTGCTGGCCCAGGCCGTCGGTGCCTGGCTGACCGGCAGCCTGGCCCTGCTGGTCGATACCGCCCACATGCTCACCGACGCCTCAGGCCTGCTGGTGGCACTGATCACCGCCTCGATCATGCTGCGCCCGGCCACTTCACGCCGAACCTGGGGTTACCGACGACTGGAGGTCCTGGCCGCACTCGCACAGGCTGCGCTCCTGCTGGCTGTGGGCGCCTACGTCCTGATCGAAGGCGTGCAACGCCTCGTCAGTCCGCCGGAGATCCCCTCGACCGAGCTGGTGATCTTCGGCGTCATCGGTCTGGTCGGCAACATCGCCTCCATGCTGGTCCTGGCCGGCCAGCGTTCAGCCAACTTCAACCTGCGGGCCGCGTTCCTGGAAGTCCTCAACGATGCACTCGGATCGGTCGGTGTCATTCTCGCGGCCGTCGTGATCGCGACCACCGGCTGGCAGCAGGCCGACTCGATCGCAGGTCTGCTCATCGGCGCGCTGATCGTGCCCCGCGCGATCAAGCTGCTGCGCGAGACGACCTCCGTGCTCCTGGAGACCGCGCCGCCCGGTCTTGACCTCGACCAGGTGCGTGCCCACCTGTTGCGCGCCGACCATGTCCAGGGGGTGCACGACATGCACGCCTCCCTGATTGCGACTGGACTGCCGATCCTCAGTGCACACGTCGTGGTCGACCAGGAATGCTTCAAGGACGGGCACGCCCCGCAGATCCTGGATGGCCTCCAAGAATGCGTCGCCACCCACTTCGACGTCCCTGTCGAGCACTCCACCTTCCAGCTCGAGCCAGCCGGCCACGCCAACCACGAAGCACCCAGCCACGCCTGACAACGCCAGCCACCGGCAGGGGTGGTACCAACCGCTCTTGACCTTCCACCCGGCTCGAGGGTTTACCTTCGGGTCATGAACGGGATACGGATCGGTGAGCTGTCGCGGCGCAGCGGGGTGCCCGCCTCCACACTGCGCTACTACGAGGCCGAAGGGCTCCTGCCCGCCGACCGGGCGGGCAACGGGTACCGGATCTACGGGCCGGACGCGGTAGACCGGTTGGCGTTCATCGCCCAGGCCAAGCACCTGGACCTATCGCTCCCGGCGATCCGCGAGCTCGCCACGGCATGGGAGTCCGAACCGTGCCGGAGCGTGCGGGCGCGGTACCGACCCTTGCTGATGGAGCGATCCAGCCAGGTCACCGAACGTCTGGTCGCGCTGGAGGGGCTCCGAGCCACCCTGGACACGGCGATCGAGCGTCTCGACGCGCTCCCCGACCGTGACGGCCCGTGCGAGACGGCGTGCACGTCCCTTGACCACCCGAGCACCGTCGCCCCAGCCATCGGCAACCGCCAGGCTGTCCATGGCGTGGGTGGCCTGCTCCTGTCGGTTGCCACCGCCCCGATCGCCTGCACCCTGAGTGCTGGCGACCACGTCGAACGCACCGCTGCATGGCGGAACCTGATCGGCGGCGGATCGCACACCGAGATCGACGGTGGGGTGCGGGTGACCTTGCCCACCACTGTCCTGGAACAGGCGGCAGGCCTGGCGGCGGCCGAGCAGGACTGCTGCGGGTTCTACCGTTTTCGCATCGACCTGAACGGCCCCACGTTCGATCTGACTGTCACCGCACCACCGGAGGCGACGGAGATGCTCGCCGATCTCCTGCCAGACCAGCACGGCGAGCAGTATCCGGACCGGCGTCCGGCCCAGACCCCGACGAGCGGTGCGCGGGCCGGCCGGGAGGCGGCACGATGACGGTCCGGTGTTCGATCGCGCTGTCCCTCGGCGCGGCCCATGACAGGCGTGGCCCATGACAGGCGCCCGCCGCAGCGGCGGCGCACAGGTGCCGCAGGTGCCGCAGGTGCCTGCCCAACGGTAGAGGTACCAATAGGTCACTGATCGCTGTATAGTCAGTGCATGCTGACTATTGCTTCGCGGCTCGACGTCATGAACCGGCTGGGCCGGGCGATGGCCGACCCGACCAGGTCCCGGATCCTGCTCAGCCTGATCGACGAACCGGGCTACCCGGCACGGCTGGCTCGTGACCTTGGTCTGACTCGGACGAACGTCTCCAACCACCTGGCCTGTCTGCGTGGCTGCGGCATCGTCGTGGCGACCCCAGAGGGGCGGCAGACCCGGTACGAGATCGCCGACCCGCATTTGACCAGGGCCGTCGGCGTCTTGCTGGAGACCGTGCTCGCCGTTGACGACGGCGTTCCCTGCGTCGACGAGAACTGCGACGTGCCGCTGTGCTGCGGCCCGGGAGCAGCGCAGGGCACGACTCGGGACGCCGATGCGACAGAGGCAGCCCCGCGCATGAGGGAGGGTGCGCGGTGAACGACATCTGCTGCGGCCCCGACCCCGAAGAGACGACCAGGCGCCCGCAAACTCTCCAGGCCCGAGGGACAGAAGACCACGGTGGCCAGCACGACGACGCCGACGACCATGGCGATGAGCACGACCACGGTCACGACGGTGACGAATCCGGGCCGTGGTGGCGCGACCCAGGAATGCTCCTCCCTCTCGGGTCCGGCGTGCTCCTGCTGGTGGGCTACATCCTGGAATGGATCGGCGTCACACCTGCTGCGGCGGTCGTGCTCGCCCTCTCCCTGGCCGCGGGCGCCTGGACCTTCGTCCCGGGCGCGATCAGGCGCCTGATGCGAGGCCGGCTCGGCGTCGGCCTGCTGATGACGATCGCCGCCGTTGGCGCGGTCCTGCTCGGCCACGTGGGGGAAGCGGCCGCCCTGGCGTTCCTGTTCTCCATCGCCGAAGCCCTGGAGGACAGGGCGATGGACCGCGCCCGCAACGGCCTGCGTGCCCTGCTGTCCCTGATCCCCGAGACCGCGACCATCTCCAAGCTCTCCGGCAACATCGAGATACCCGCGGCCCAGATCCAGGAGCTCGACATCCTGATCGTGCGGCCCGGCGAACGCGTCGCGACCGACGGCATCGTCGTGACCGGGGCCAGCAGCATCGACACCTCAGCGATCACCGGCGAATCCATCCCTGTCGAGGTCCGCCCCGGCGACACCGTCCCGGCCGGATCGATCAACGGCACCGGGCCACTGGAGATCGAGGCGACGTCCAACGGGTCCGACAACTCACTGACCACGATCGTCAAGCTCGTCGAACAGGCGAACGCACGCAAGGGCGAACGTGCACGCCTGGCCGACCGCATCGCCCGCCCAGTGGTTCCCGGCGTGCTGATCCTTGCGGCCCTGGTCGTGGTCTTCGGGTTCGTCACTGGGGACCCCGCGCTATGGACCGAGCGGGCCCTGGTCGTTCTCGTGGCCGCCTCGCCCTGCGCCCTGGCCATCGCCGTCCCCGTGACCGTGATCTCTGCGATCGGCGCCGCCAGCAAGTTCGGCGTCGTCATCAAGTCCGGCGAGGCCTTCGAACAGCTCGGCGCCGTGCGGACGGTGGCCCTGGACAAGACCGGCACCCTGACCCGCGGCCGTCCCGAGGTCGTCGCCGTAGAGACCTCCGCAGGGCATGACCGGGACCAGGTGCTGGCCGTCGCGGCCGGGCTCGAGCAGCACAGCACCCACCCCCTGGCCGCGGCGATCCTTGCCGCCGCACCCGAGACCGCACAGCTCACCGAGGTCACCGAGCGCCCCGGCCACGGCATCACCGGACTCCTCGGCGACGACCGAGTCCGGGTGGGCTCACCGCGCTGGGTGGACCCCAGCACGCTGAGCGAGGCGGCGGACACCCTGGAGTCCCAGGGCATGACCGTCGCCGTGGTCGAGATCGGCGGGACCGCCGCGGGGCTGATCGGCATCCGCGACGAGCTCAAGCCCGAGGCCGGCGAAGCCATCCGCGACCTGACCGCGATGGGCTACCGGACGGTCATGCTGACCGGCGACAACCAACGCACCGCCGATGCCCTGGCTACCCAGGCCGGTATCCGGGACGTGCGGGCAGAGCTCCTGCCCGCCGACAAGGCCGCGGCGATCGGGTCGTTCAGCACCCAAGCCACCACCGCGATGATCGGCGACGGCGTCAACGACGCACCCGCCCTCGCCGCGGCCGACGTCGGCATCGCCATGGGCGTGGCCGGATCCGACGCCGCCATCGAATCCGCCTCCGTCGCGTTCACCGGCACCGACCTACGCCTCCTGCCCCAAGCGATGGGCCACGCGCGCCGCGGCCGACGCATCATGACGGGCAACATCGCACTGTCCCTGGCCATCATCATCGTGCTGCTGCCCCTGGCCCTGCTCGGTGTCCTCGGGCTGGCCGGCGTGGTCCTCGTCCACGAGATCGCCGAGGTCGTCGTCATCCTCAACGGCATCCGCGCCGCACATCGACCCACCAAGCAGACCAGCCGGATCGCGACCGCGCAGGCAGCAGCCGACGACGACTCCGACGTCATGGCCGCGGGGCCCTGACACGATCCAGTCCTGTCTCTTTGAGGGTCATCGATATAGACCGCGACCTCGCTCCGGTCGGCAGTGGCCGGGGTAGATTGTGGATCCGATATCGGTTCCGTCACTATCTGCGCGAATGAGGTGGCCGAGTGCGCGAGTTCCAGCGGGGTGCTGTGCGGCTGCACATCCTGCATCACGCCGCCGAGCAGGAGATCCATGGCGCGTGGATGACGACCGAGCTGGCTGGGCACGGTTACGTGATCAGCCCGGGCACGCTCTATCCGACACTGCACCGGCTGGAGGCGGACGGCCTGCTCGCCTCGGAGCAGCGGGTGGTCGAGGGGCGGACTCGCCGGGTGTACTGGGCGACGGAGAAAGGGCGGGAGGCGCTGGCCGAAGACCGGGCCGCGTTGGCAGAACTGGCTCACGAGGTCCTGGGCGATGGAGTGCCAGACAGGCGGGCAAAGTCCTGAGGCCCTGACGCCCGGACTGCGGGCGACCAGGCCCGTCGGCGGGTGGTGCCGCTGAGATCGAGATCGTGCGCTGTCCTCCAAACTCCGATGGCGATATCGTGAGCCGATATTCGATCCGGACAGCAGCTGACGTGGCGGCGGCTTGGCGAGAGGACCATCAGTGAGCCCTGGACTCGAGGACGGAAATTCGGCGCCGGGACTGGCGCGTCGACTGGGGACAGGCAGCGCGGTAGTGGTTGGTCTCGGCTCGATGATCGGGGCGGGGGTGTTTGCAGCCTTCGCCCCGGCCGCCCAGGCGGCCGGGGCTGGCCTGCTGGTCGGTTTGGCGATCGCCGCGGTGGTGGCTTTCTGCAATGCGACGTCCTCGGCTCGGCTTGCGGCCCTGTACCCACAGTCGGGTGGCACGTACGTCTATGGCAAGGAACGGTTGGGGCCGTTCTGGGGCTACCTGGCCGGCTGGGGATTCATCGTCGGCAAGACCGCCTCGTGTGCGGCGATGGCGCTGACCGTCGCCGCGTACATGCTGCCAGGTGCCGAGCGCCCGGTTCGGGCGGCGGTCGCCGTGGTGGTTGTCGTGGCGTTGACGGCGCTGAACTACCGCGGGATCCAGAAGTCGGCGTGGGTAACGCGGGTGATCGTGGTAGTCACCCTGGTCGTGCTGGCGTTCGTGGTCCTCGCCGCGTTCGCTGGTGGCACGGCGCGCGTCGAGCATGTGGTGCCGCTCGGCGACTTCAGTGTGAGCGGGGTCCTGCAGGCGGCGGGGCTGCTGTTCTTCGCCTTTGCCGGCTACGCGCGGATCGCGACTTTGGGGGAGGAGGTCCGGGACCCGGAGCGCACCATTCCCCGCGCGATCCCGATCGCGCTGGGGATCGCGCTGGTCGTCTACGCGGCCGTGGCGGTCGCGGCTCTTGCCGCGCTCGGTCCGGAACGGCTGGCCGCGGCGAGCGACCCTCTCGCCAGTGCCGTGGGGGCGGGTTCGTGGTCCTGGCTGACGCCGGTGGTGCGGGTCGGCGCGACGGTGGCCGCGGTGGGGTCGCTGCTGGCGCTGGTGCTCGGTGTCTCGCGCACCACGTTCGCGATGGCGCGCGACGGGCACCTGCCCGCGACGCTCAGCGCGGTGCACCCCCGGTTCCGGGTGCCGCACCACGCGGAGGTCGCTGTCGGTGTCGTGGTCGCGATCCTGGTCAGTATGGTCGACCTGCGTGGCGCGATCGGCTTCTCCTCCTTCGCGGTGCTGGTCTACTACGCCATCGCAAACGCCTCGGCCTGGACGCTGCGCGCCGACGAGGGCCGCCCACCCCGGGTCGTGCCGATCGTCGGCCTGGCCGGTTGCCTGGTGCTGGCCGTCGCCCTTCCGGTCGGCTCGGTGCTCGCCGGCTCAGCGGTTCTGCTGCTCGGCGTAGGTGTGTGGGTCGTGCGCCGAGTGGTGCGTGACCGTCGCGATCGGCCAGGAGCAGGGCCCGCGTGATGAGCTGACTCAGCCGGCGTCGGCCGCTGGTGTGGCCAGCAGGTCGGCGAGCAGCTGACGACGCTTGATCCCGTGTGCGAGATGGTGGATGAACCGTCGTGCCCGCGGAAGGGCGTTCTCCTCCCCGGCGGTATCGGTGATCCCCTTCAAGGCCGCGAGGATCAGGAGGATGTCGGCGACGCGGAAATCCTCGCCGACGATCCCGCCGTCGCGCAAGCGCTCGGCGAGGGCAGCCAGTGCGGCCACTGCGTGCACACGCAGTTCTTCGTACACGGGGATCGCATGGCGCTGCGAGACGATCGCCTCAGACAGGCCGGGATTCTCCATCTCCATCTCGACGACTGTCTCGAGCGACCTCACGAATCCGCGCCACGGGTCGGGGTCCGCGACGGCATCATCGAGCACGGCGATGCGATGGCGGGCCTGATCCCCGAACATCGCGGTCAGCAGATCATCGCGTGAGGGGAAGTGGCGGTAGAGCGTCGCCGTGCCCACACCTGCGATGCGCGCGATGGTCGCAACCGGCGCGGAGATGCCGTGCTCCCGAAACACGATGCGCGCGGCGTCGATGATGCGCTCGCGGTTGCGCGCGACGTCCTTCCGCACGTTTCGAGCTGCCATCCGGCTCCTTTCCGGGAAGGCCGGACGGGACTTCTTCCCACTTCGAGAGAAACGGGCGGCACCGCCCGTTTCTTACCTTAGCGTCGATCTCGAAGCGAAGGAAAGGGAACCCGAATGAGCCAGCCCATGCGCGCCGCGATGTATGCCCGTTACGGACCACCGGAGGTCTTGTACACGTCGACGGTCCCGCGCCCCCACCCCGACGCAGGCCAGGTGCTGGTGCGCGTCGTCGCCTCGACCGTCAACGGCGGAGAGCTGGCCGGACGTCAGGGGCGGTTGAAGATCGTCACCGGACGGAAGTTCCCCCGGCCGATCGGAATCGACTTCAGCGGCGAGATCACTGCGCTCGGCCAAGGCGTGACCGACTTCGCGGTCGGTGACCGCGTGTGGGGCGCCGTCGACGAACGGGGCGATGTGGGGGCGGCGGCGGAGTACGTGGCCGCCGACGTCGGCAGGATCGCGCACGCACCGTCCGACCTCACCCTCGTCGAGGCGGTGTCGCTTCTCTCCGGGGGAAACACAGCGCTCTCGGCGTTGCGCGACAAGGCTTCCCTCCGACCCGGAGAACGGGTGCTGGTCCGCGGTGCCGCCGGTGGTGTCGGCAGCGTTGCCGTGCAGGTCGCGAAGATGCTCGGAGCCAGCGTCACCGCCTCGACGAGTCCCGCGACGATCGACTACGTCCGGAAGCTCGGGGCTGACCACGTCGTGGACTATCACCTGCCTCCGCGAGAGCTCGGGGAGTTCGACGTGGTGTTCGATACCCGCGGCACACAGCTGCGTGAGTACCGCCGAATCCTCGCGAACGGTGGGCGGATGGTGACCATCGCCTTCGACCTCGAACACCCTGTACGCAGCCTCGGGTACGTCCTGCTCTCCAGCATCCACGGCTCACGTCGCGTCCGATTGTTCTTCGGGCACCCCGAAAGGTCGCTCTTCGAGACCCTGACCGAGGCCGCCGAAGCGGGGAAGCTGCGGCCGGTGGTCGACGCAGTCTTCCCGCTCGAACGGATCGCCGACGCGCACGCGCGGCTGGAAGCCGGAGGGGTGCGCGGCAAGGTGATCGTGCAGGTTGCCAACCCACTTTGACGGCGCGGAAGTCACCTGACCCGCACAGCTGCGAACCCACAGGACGCGGCACCACCCTCACCGCGCGCCCGGTCAGCGCCTGACCGGAACCCTCATCGTCGGACAGCACCCTTACGGAGTACTCACCCATGGCATCTCTCCTCTTCCGTCTTGGTTCCTTCGCCGCACGCCGAGCATGGATCGTGATCCTCGGATGGGTGGCGGTATTCGGGCTTGCCCTCGGGGCCTTCGCCGGCTTCGGCGGCGAGCTGAAGAGCAGCTTCGACATCCCCGGTACCGCGTCCGGTGCGGTCGTCGATGAGCTCGCGGACAAGCTGCCGGATACAGCGGGCGGAACGGGAACCGTCGTCTACCGCACTCGAGACGGAGAAGCGTTCACTGCCGAGCAACGATCGGAGATCTCCGCTCTGGCAGCGAGCGCGGAGCATCTCGACGGGGTAGCGACAGTCGTCGACCCCTTCGAGGTGGCGAAGGAACAGGCCGAGCAGCTCAGCACGCTCCAGGAGAACCGGAGCGATCTGGAGCAATCCGCCGGCGAGGCCGGCCTCGCCGCGACCCTGCTCGAGCTTGCGGACGGCATCGCCGTCGTTTCCGAGGACGAGTCGACGGCGATCGTCAACGTCGCCTTCACCGATTCCCGTCTCGATCTGTCCAGCGAGGTGAAGGACGCGACGCTGGGGCACTTCGAGGGTGAACCCGTGAGCGGCACCTCCGTGGACTTCAGCGCGGAGATCTCGCAGGGAAACCCACAGCTGTTCGGCACGGCGGAGATGATCGGGCTCGGCATCGCCGGTGTGGTGCTGATCATCATGCTCGGGTCGGCCCTCGCGGCCGCTCTCCCGCTCGTCACAGCACTTGTCGGCGTCGGCATCGGCGTCGCCGCATCCCTGTCCTTCTCGGGCATGGTCGACATGGCGGCCGTGACCCCGGTGCTGGGCGTCATGCTGGGGCTGGCCGTCGGCATCGACTACTCCCTCTTCATCGTGCACCGGCACCGCAAGCAGCTGCTCGCCGCCATGCCCGTCCACGAATCGATCGGCGTCGCCGCAGGGACGGCCGGCACGGCCGTCCTCTTCGCCGGGTCGACGGTGATCGTCGCGCTGCTCGCGCTGAACGTCACCGGGATCGGGTTCCTCGGTCTGATGGGGACGGTCGGCGCGGTCTGCGTCGTCATCGCCGTGCTCATCGCACTGACGCTCACCCCGGCCGTTCTCGGCCTGATCGGCGACCGCCTTCTCCGGAAGAGCGCGCGGGCGACCGTCGGAGACCGGCGTCACCGCGAACGAGAGGCGAAGCCGATGCGGACCTCCCGTGCCGTGCTCACCGCCGTGATCTCGGTGGCCGCGCTGCTGACCATCGCGACCCCGGCTCTTTCGATGCGCCTTGGACTGCCCGACAGCTCGAGCGACCCGAAGGAGTCCACCAGCTTTCAGGCGTTCGACGCCGTGGACGAGGCGTTCGGTCCCGGAGCGAACGGTCCGCTCCTCGTCGCTGCTGACGTCCCGGACGGGCTCGGCGACGAGGAGGTGCTCGCCGTCCAGGTGGACATCGCCGAGACTCTTGCGGACCTGGCCGGGGTGGAGGCGGTCGCGCCGATCGCGGCGGCGGACGACAACACGCTCCTCGCCTTCCAGGTGAAGCCGAAAGAAGGACCCAACAGCGCGTCGACCGCGGAGCTCGTCGAGGACATCCGAGCGCTGCCGGCTCTCGACGGCGACATCACCCTCGGGGTCGCCGGCCAGGCGGCGATCAACATCGACATCTCGGAGGCGATCGTCGATGTCCTTCCCCTGTATCTCGGCGTCGTCATCGGGTTGTCGCTGCTGATCATGATCATCGTGTTCCGCTCACTGCTCGTGCCGATCATCGCCACCGGTGGTTTCGTGCTCTCGTTGTTCGCGACGTTCGGCCTCGTCGTCGCCCTCTTCCAGTTCGGCTGGGGGGCAGAGCTCATCGGCGTCCACAGCACGGGACCGATCCTCAGCTTCCTCCCCGTGCTGTTGGTCGGCATCCTGTTCGGGCTCGCGATGGACTATCAGCTCTTCCTCGCGTCCGGGATGCGGGAGGCGTATGTCCATGGCGCGCCGGCGCGGATCGCCGTGACGAAGGGCATCCATGCAGGACGAACGGTGGTGATCGCCGCCGCGCTCATCATGGTGGCCGTCTTCGGCGGATTCATCTTCTCGGAGGCCACCTTGGTCCGATCCATCGGATTCGGTCTCGCCTTCGGCGTGCTCCTGGACGCCTTCGTGGTCAGGCTGCTGCTCATGCCCGCGCTCATGCATCTGCTCGGCAAGAGCGTCTGGTGGCTCCCGCGATGGCTCGACCGCATACTCCCCCACGTCGACATCGAGGGGAGCCGGCTGCGCAGCCATCCGCGCGCGGACGTAGCACCATCTACCCACCGAGCGTTGCCGGTATGACGTTCCCACGGTGCGAGCACCTACCCGTGCCCACCAGCGTCGCACGGGCGTTTCGCACGCTGGGCCCGAGCCCCGTTGCACGAACGCTGGAAGCCGGCCAAGCCGACGTCGTGCCGAAGCTGCTGGCTGGGGTCAGGCCGCTCTTCTCGTTCTCCATGGGTCTCCTGTGCTGTCGGGATACCGGCGTCTCTCAGCATGAGCGTCGCCCCTTGGGCGAGGTCAACCATCCCTGGGGCAGCTTTGGGGAGGGGTCCCGAGCTTTCTCGGGGACCCTTAGCTACAGGCAGACGAAGCAGATGAACGAGGGTTTATGAAAAGGGGATCCCGGTGGACATCGCATGGTGGCACATCGTCCTGGGGATTTTTCTCCTCCTTCTCATACTGAATCCGGTGATGAAGGCAGTGGTTCGCCGACAGGTCCGGAAGGCCGAGCGGTGGCACGAGAGCTTCGACGAGCTCGTCGATGCCGCATCGGACAGTGGCGCCTTGGATCAGCTGATCCGAAGCGGAGCGAACTTGAGCCATCGGACTCGCGGGGGTGATACCCCGCTGCACCGTGCCTATTTCCTTGACCGCCCGGATGCGGTCAGCAACCTCAAGGACGCCGGCGCCCCCGAAGAGCAACCGAACTTCGACGGCCTGCTCCCGCACGAGATGACGGCGGTCGCGCACGCGATGGGGCTCATCGAGGAAGGCGTAGCGCTGATCGCAGACGATGGCCGGTGGCGAGAGCCCCAGGACGGCCAGCGAATCTGGTCGGCACTGCGGAAGACCTCCGGGGCGCATTATCGCGTCGCACTAGATCGTGGTCTGCCGTTCACACCCGATCAGCTCGGACGAAGGCACGCGCTGCTTGCGATCAAGGTCGGGCACTCCGGCTCGGAGACGATCCTGCGGCGCCTGCTCAATGAACCTGGTTCGGTTGATCGGGATATCGCGGTGGACTTCCTCAACTCCGGAAACGGAACGCTTCGTGCCGAGGCAGAGCGGTGGGCACGGGCAAACAGCTACAAGATCATTCAGCACCTTCACGGCGGCCTGGTCACCTGGGGGTCGTCATGACCTCCGTCGGCCGGATGAACAGCCTGTTCGAGGAGGAGATCCGCGGGCACCACAGCATGCGAGACCAGCTGCTCACCGTGGTCTCCGACGACGACCTCTCCTACAAGCTGCCCGGTGCGAATCCCACGCTCGGCCGGCTGCTCATCGACCTGGGAGACAACCAGGGCGTGTACACCCACTCGTTCGAGACCCTCGAGCTCGACTGGGCGCACCGGCAGCTACGGCCGCCGTCACCCGCGACGGTCGTCAACCTCCGTGCGTGGTTCGACGAGCAGGATGCCGCGATGAAGGCCGCCCTGGATGCGTTCACGGTCGACGAGCTGCAGATCGATCGGATCGACCGAGGCGGTGGTTTCATCGCCTCGCCCTTCGTCCAGCACGAGATCTACCGCGAGGCCGTCTACATCTTCTACGGCAAGCTCAGCGTCTATCTGCGCGCCCTGGAGCGCGATGCCGGGCCGAGCTGGACCGCCTGGGTGGGATGAACCAGCTCCATCAACCTCTGCCCCGGGCTCTGCTGCCAGGGTGCGGTATCCAGCCGCGGGACCGGTCCCGAGATCGACCATCAGGTCATGAACCTGAGACTGCACCTCACCCGGATAAAGGGCGACGACTGCGGCTATCTTGTGTCGCAAGGGACCTGCTATCGTGTAGCGCATGATACCGACATCGGACATGGTCCTGACGCAGTTCCGCAAGGGGGTCGTGGAGTACTGCGTCCTGGCTTGCCTGCGCTCGGCGCCGGCCTATGGGCTCGAGCTCGCCGAACGTCTCGGCACCAACAGCTCCCTGCTGACCAGCGAGGGCACGCTCTACCCGCTGCTGTCGCGGCTACGCCAGCAGAGCTGGGTCACCACGACCCAGGTCCCCTCCGCGGTAGGCCCCCCGCGCCGGTACTACGCGATCACCGACGAGGGCCGGGCGGCGCTGGAGACCTTCACCGCCACCTGGTCACGCTTCACGACAGACGTCCGCACCACCCTGGAGTCCTGATGACCACAACGCCCGACTTCCCGCCCGTGATCGAGGCCTACCTCGCCGACCTGGACCGTGCCCTGGCCGTCGCCGACCCACGCGAACGCGCCGAGACCGTGGCGGCGGTGCGCGAGCACGCCGCCGAGTCGCTCGCACGACACGGCAGGGACGACGAGTCGGCTCGCCGCGTGCTCGCCGAGCTGGGCCCCGTGGAGACCATCGCCGCCGAGGTGACCCCCGCCCCGGTGCCCGCCGCCCCGGCGGGAAAGATCGAGGCCAGGGACGTGGTGCTGGCCGTGCTCACCGTCTTCCTCTGGCCGCTGGCCCCGGTCACGCTCGTGTGGTCGATCGTGCGGCTGCGCGCTGGCGTGGGCAGCCGCGTCCTGCAGTGGTTCACCATCGCGCTCAGCGCCATCGTCACCTTCGGTGGCATCGTGCTCCTCCTGCTGCATGCCATGAGCGTTTTCGGGTAGGCCGGTCCGCTCTGACCAAGCGGTTCGGCATGGACTGGCGCGCTGCGGCGTGCGCAAGGGCTTGGTCGAAGCGGACTCCCGGCGAGCGTCCGGCGTTGTCGTCAGGCTGCCGCTCTACGCCGTGAAGAAGTCGGCGAGCGAGCGGCCGATCCGGTCGGGTGCGTTCTCCGTGGGGATGTGGTTCGCATCCGGGATCCGGATGAGGGTGCTGTGCGGCATCTCCGAGGCGAACCGCTCGGCGTACTCCACCCTCTCGTCCTTGTCGTCCACGCCCCAGACGAGGAGCTTGGGCGTGGCGGACTGCCGTAGGGCGGGGACGAGGTCAAGGGTGTAGCGGTTGTCGGCCGCGCCGGCCAGCGCCAGCCACGAGCGGCGGACCCGCGCGTCTGTCCACGGGTCCGCGTAGTCCGCGATCAGCTGCTCGGTGGCGGCGCCCGCCAATGACCTCGTCACGGCCTGCCGGCGTGCGGCCAGTACGTCGTCGGCGGTGCCCGTGTCCCGGAACCGGCCCACGTGGGGCGCCGGCCAGGAGTCGTAGAGAACCGAGTTGACCAAGGCGAACCGGGACATCTCCAGTCGTTCGTGGGCCAGGAGGTGCTGGGCGATGGCGCCGCCGATGTCATGACCGGCCACGGCGACCGGCGTCGAGATCGGTAGCGCGGACGCGAACCGCGTCACCCAGCCGGCGAGGGCCGGGACCGTGGCCGTCTCGAGGGTGAGCTCACCGCCCGAGCGCCCCAGCCCGGGCAGATCGACCGCGATGGGCCGCAGCCCCGCCTCGGCGAGGCGCCCGAGCACCGGAAGCCATACTCGGCTCCAGTACGTACCGTGCAGCAGCAGCACGGCGGGTCCGTCCTGCTCAACGGTCAAGTAGCTGGCCCTGTCGCCGTCGACCTCGACCGACTTCCTCAGGACTGTCGTCTCAGTGGTTTCACGCATGCGAACACTGTCACCGCGGCCGGCGTCCTCCGCCCAGAGTCCAGAAAGACATCCTTAGGTATATTCCTGCCATGAGTCTTCATCGGGTGGTGGCCCTGCTCAACGCACCCCAGTCGCCCTTCGAGCTCGCCTGCGCATCCGAGGTCTTCGGCACGATCCATCAGGACGCGCCCGCGCGCTACGACTTCCGGATCTGTGCCGAGCGCCCGGGCCCAGTGCAGACCACCGTCGGTTACGCGATGGTGGTCGACACGGGGCTCTCGGCCCTGCAGGAGGCGGACACCGTCGTCGTCCCTGGCTGGCAGCCGCACGGCGCACCGGTCCCTTCGGCCGTCACCGAGGCTCTGCAGGCTGCTCACCGACGTGGGGCCAGGGTCGTCGCCATCTGCACGGGGGCGTTCGTCCTCGCTCAGGCCGGACTGCTCGACGGCCGCCGCGCGACCACCCACTGGCGCCACACCGCCCGGCTCGCCGCTGCCTTCCCCGAGGTGCAGGTCGACCAGGACGTGCTCTACGTGGACCACGGCGACGTGGCGACCAGCGCCGGGACCGGCGCGGGCATCGACCTGTGCTTGCAGCTCGTACGATCCGACCACGGTGCGGCATACGCGGCCCAGATCGCCCGGAACATGGTGCTACCGCCTCACCGGGAAGGCAGCCAGCTCCAGTACGCCGCAGCGCCCGTCCCGGTCAGGGTGGACGAGTCGTTGGCGCCGCTGGTGGAGTGGGTCGCCTCGCGGCTCGGCTCCCGGCTGACCGTCGGTCGGCTCGCCGAACGCGCCGGGGTGTCGAGCCGGACCCTCGCCCGGCGGTTCACCGAACAGCTCGGCACCAGTCCCGGACAGTGGCTGCTCAACCAGCGCCTCGACGCAGCGCGGGTCCTGCTGGAGCAGACCGACCTGCCGGTCGAGGCCATCGCTACCCGGGTCGGACTCGTCTCGGCAACCAACTTGCGCCGCCGTTTCCGGGCGCATCTCGGCACGACGCCCGGCACCTACCGACGGACCTTCAGTGATCCACGGTTGGCGCACCAGGACGGAGCCGGCGTCGGAGGCGTCGAGAGAGGTCACGCCGGACCGAGGTGACCGGGTCTTCCGCGACAGGCCTCGGCGGCGGCGGCGGCGTGGAACGAGCGCATCGACCGCTGCTGTGCCCGGTTTCATACACACCGGCGGTGGGATAGCCTCCGTGCCGTGCGCGTGATCTCGCTCCTTCGTTCGGCGGTCGCCGGTCCTCGGCAACGCCCGATGGGCGCGTTGGCGATCCTGACGGTGATCGTCGGCGTCGTCACGATGCACTCGATGAGCGGGTCACCGACCGCGCACATGCACCACGTGCCGCACGAAGCGTCGGTCGCTCCCGCTGAGCGCCCTGCGCCGGAACCGGCCGTGGTGGAACGCGACGCCGCTCAGCACGCCGCACCGCTGGGTCTCGCGAGCCCCGTCGTCGACAGCTCGGCGGCCCCGCCGTCGGACGGCGACACCGCCGGTCAGCCAGGGACAGGCGTCTGCCACGACGGGTGCGGCGGGCACGACCTCGCCACGGCGATGTGCCTCATGATCCTCGTCGCGATCCTGGCCCTCGTCGTGCCCGCACGACGCCTCTTGTGGCGAGCCCCGATCGAATGGTCGATGCCGCTCCTGCTGGCACCCGCCGGCGCCGGCGCCCTCGGCGCTCCTTCCTTGCACGAGCTCTGCATCTCTCGGACGTAGACCCCGGCTCGGCGCCCACCCGCGCCGACCCGACAGCCTGCCGTGCCCCAGCGCGGTCGGGCCAGTAAGTGCTACCCGAGACGAGTTAGAGGAAGATCGATGAAGCGCACCCTTATGTCTGCCATCGCCCTGGCCGGCGCCCTTGCCCTCGCAGGCTGCTCAGGTTCGGAGGAGCCCGCGCAGGGCACCGCGGCCGTGGCAGGCGAGCAGGCGGAGCACAACGACGCGGACGTCATGTTCGCGCAGATGATGATCCCCCACCACGAGCAGGCGATCGAGATGGCTGACGTCGTCCTGGCCAAGCCCGACGTCGAACCCCAGATCACCGAGCTCGCCAACGAGGTCAAGGCGGCACAGGGGCCCGAGATCGAGGTGCTCGCTCAGTGGCTGGACTCCTGGGGCGCCGAGCGCAGCTCGGAGCACTCCGGCCATGCCGGGATGGACGGCATGATGTCGGAGGAGGACATGCAGATGCTGAGCGACGCTGCCGGCCCCGAGGCGAAGCGCCTGTTTCTCGAGCAGATGATCGTGCACCACCAGGGTGCGGTCGAGATGGCCCAGACCGAGATCGAGTCGGGCCAGGACGCGGACGCCATCGAGATGGCACAGGCGATCGTCGACACTCAGCAGACCGAGATCGAGACGATGGAAGCCCTCCTCGCCTCGATGTGACCGATGGGTGGTGCGCCGGCGTGAGCACGGCGCACCATCCCTGCTGTGAAGGAGTGTGCACATGCGCCGAGCTCTCGCCCGCGTGCGGTCCGGCGCCGTGGTGAACCGAGCAGCCGTCGCGGTATGTGCGGCGCTCGTGCTCGCGCTGTGGTGCGCACCGTCCGCCACCGCACACACCAAGCTGGAGTCGTCGGTACCCGCCGCAGGGTCGACGTCGGACAGGCCGGTCGACGAGGTCACGCTGCGGTTCACGCTACCGGTGAGCCCGCTCGGCGACGGGATAGTGATCGACGGTCCGGAAGGCGCCGTCGCGGCCGACGTCGCAGCGGGCGATGACGGCCTCGTCCTGGTGGCGACGCCGTCCGACACGCTGACCGTCGGCGACTACACCGTGACCTGGACCGCGGCCGCCCAGGACGGCCATCCGCTGGAGGGCACCTTCGACTTCACCGTCACCGGCACGGACCCTGGCGAGCACGGCGGAGGTGCCGGGACGCCGTCGGCCGACCCGACGACGACGCCCGGAGAGACCGGCACCGGAGATGCCGACGACGGCGCCACCGGGTCGGACTCCGGCTCGGCGCACGACATGAGCGGGATGGACCACGACATGGGCCACGACCCGTCGGCGATGGACACCCCGGCGAGCAGGGTTGCCGAAGCGATTGCCCGGCTGGGCGGCGCGGCCGCGCTCTGGGGCGGGCTGGTCGCGGCCGGTGGTCTGGCGTTCGTGGCCTTCGTGCTGCGCGGGCGCGACGAGGTGGATGCGCCGGTCGTGCTGCGGCTCGCTCGCTGGGCCGGCGTCGTGATCCTCGGTGGGCTCGTCGTCCGGGTGCTGGCCGGATCGGTGCTCGTCGCCCACGGCGACCTCGCAGCGGCCGTCTCACCCACGGCGATCGCTGACTCGTTCACCGGCACCACGCTCTGGGACGTCGGCCTCCAGGCAGCCGGCGCGGTCGCGCTCGCAGCGGGCGCCCGGCGGACCTTGCGGGGCTCGTGGCTCGCGGTGATCGGCGTCGTCCTGGTGGGAGCCGGGCAGGTTCTTGGCGGCCACAGCAACACCGTGGAGCCGCGTTGGCTCGTCGTGACCGCCGACGTGGCGCACCTCGCGGCCGCGGCAACCTGGGTGGGTGGCGTCGTCTCGACGGGGCTCCTGTTGCGTGCCCGGCGCCGGGACGGGCGGGACCTCGACGCCGCTCTGCTGGGAGCCCGCTTCTCCGTCGTAGCGGCCGTGTCCGTCACAGTGGTCGGCGTGGCCGGGGTGGTGCTGGCGGTCGGCATCCTCGAGCGCCCCGAACAGCTCTGGCAGAGCAGCTGGGGGCTGCTCCTGCTGGCCAAGGTCGGTGTCGTCGGGGTGGTTGGCGCGATCGGTGCGTACAACCACTTCCAGGTCGTGCCGAGGCTCACGGCCCGACGGCGCACCGTGGTACAGCACGCACGACGCTCCCACAGGGCGGGCGGGATGCTACGGCGCAGCGCAGGCCGGGAGACCACGCTGATGGTCGTGATCGTGCTGCTCACGGCCTGGCTGGTCGCCGCATCGGTAGGGGAGTGAGCCGTCAGCCGGCGCGCGTGATGGTGAGCGTCGCGGTGCTTGCGTCGGTGCCGGCGCGGCGCATCCAGGCGGCTTCGCGGATATCGATGAAAGCGCGGATGCAGGTGGCGCAGCCATCCATGTGAGCCTCGACGCCGTGCTGGCGCCAGGTCGGTAGGCGCCTGCCGAGGTAGTCGTGCATGGCGGCACGGGTGGAGCGGCAGGCCGGCCCGGTGACTCGGACGACCGTGCCTGAGGCGGGCGCGCCGTCGGATGCGGAAGGGCCGGGCTGGGCGGAGGGGAGCGCCGCGATGCGGCCCTGGTCCTCGGCGCCAAGCAGGTCGTCGATTCGCAGATCACTCGTCGTCGTCACTGAACGTGCCCCCTGGAAACACTATGTCCGGTCTTGACCGGCTACCAGTAGTTTCCCTGTGGATGAGGATTCATAGAAACGCCGCTGTGATAACACCTCAGGCGGCCGAGATGGCCGTCCTGGTCAGCTGCTCGGAGACCTCCCAGACGCGTACGGCCTCGTCGGCACTGCGCAGCGGGGGGTACATCCGCTGCTCGGCCGGTGCGCCGCTGGTGTTGCCGAACCCGCTGGGGCTGTACAGGACGCCGGGCTTGGCCCGGGGGTCGGTCGCGGCCATGAGCGCGGGCAGCCCCGCGGACTCTACGGTGCCCGCGAGGATGCCGTGGGCCGAGAGCCAGCGGATCATCCTGCGTCCGGCGGTCTCCTGGGCGCGGCCCAGCTCGGGGCGCGCGGCGAGCAGGTTGGTCGGTGCGACGCCGGGGTGGGAGAGGTTGCTGGTGATGCCCCAGCCGTTGGCCGTGCTGCGCCGCTCCAGCTCCAGGCCGAACAGGCCGAACGCGATCTTTGACTGGCGGTAGGCGCGCATCCCGTCGTAGCTGCGTTCCCAGTTGAGGTCGTCCCAGTTGATGGTGCCGCTGCGCGCGGCGACGCTGACCTGTGAGGTCACCCGGGCACCGCCGGCGCGGAGGAGCGGCATCAGGTGCGCGACGAGAGCGAAGTGGCCCAGGTGGTTGGTGCCGAGCTGGAGCTCGAACCCGTCGGCCGTGGTCTGGTGGTCGGGCGGAGTCATGACCCCTGCGTTGTTGATCAGGAGGTGGATGGGATCGCCCTCCTCGCGCAGCGTGTCGCCCAGGGCGGCGACGGAGGCGAGGGAGGACAGCTCGAGGCCGCGCAGCGAGACGTTCGCGCCGGGAACGGCTCGCTTGATCCTGCTGATCGCGGCTTCGCCCTTGGCCGGGTTGCGTACGGGCATGATGACCTCCGCACCCGCGGCGGCCAGGCGACCGGCGATGCCGAGGCCCATGCCGTCGCTGGCGCCGGTGACCAGCGCGCGCTTTCCGGACAGGTCGGGGAGGGTGATGTCGATCGGTGTACGTGGCATCGTTCTGCTCCTTGCGTGCGTCAGGGTTTCGGCCTGAGCCGGGTGCTCAGCCATGGCACCGATCCTTGACGGACGCCGGAGACCTATCCAGGACCTCCCGATCCCAGGCTCGCCAGGTCAGGGCTGCGATCCACAAGAGGGGATCACCAGGCCGTGGTTAGCTCCTTCCGCACGGGATAGAAACGAGGCAGTACTGAAGGAAGGGGAGCGTCATGATCGACCGCACCGGGCTGGCCGGCTTTCTGCGCAACCGGCGGGAGGCGCTGCAACCGGAGGACGTCGGCATGCCCCGCGGGCAACGCCGGAGGACCAGCGGGCTACGGCGCGAGGAGGTCGCGACCCTCTGCAACATGTCGGCCGACTACTACGCCCGCCTGGAGCGCGAGCGCGGGCCCCAGCCGTCGCAGCAGATGCTCGCCTCGATCGCGCAGGGGCTGCACCTGTCGATCGACGAACGTGACCATCTGTTTCGTCTGGCCGGCCACAACCCGCCACCGCGGGGAACGTCCAGCGAGCACATCAGCCCCGGGCTGCTGCGCATCCTGGACCGGCTGGAGGACACGCCCGCTGAGATCGTCACCGAGCTCGGTGAGACGCTGCGGCAGACGCCGATGGGGGTCGCGCTCACCGGCGACACGACCCGGTACACGGGACCGGCCCGGAGCATGGGCTACCGGTGGTTCACCGACACGGCCGCACGGGACCTCTACGCTCCGGAGGAGCATTCGTTCCTGACCAGGATGTACGCGGCAGGACTGCGTGGGCTGGTCACCCTCCGGGGTCCGGAGTCCCGGGCCGCATACCTGGCCGGTCTGCTGCTGGACAGCAGCGAGGAGTTCCGGCGCGTCTGGGACGACCACGAGATCGGGATCCACCCGCACGAGGTCAAGCACTTCGTCCACCCAGAGGTAGGGGCCCTGGAGCTCAACTGCCAGCGGCTGACCGACCCGGGCCAGGCCCACTCGCTGATGGTCTACACCGCCGTGCCCGGCTCGGAGAGCTACGAGAAGCTGCAGGTCCTGTCCGTCATCGGCGCCCAGGCACTGCGTTGAACCCACCGACGACAAACCACGATGAGAACCATGCCCGCGTCGCTGGAGACCCATCGCGGGCCGTGCACGGACCACTCACGGGCAGCAGCGGGGAGATGTTCAGCCCTTCCGGTCATAGGCCTCCTGCGACGCGGACACGTCACTGAGGTGTTCCATCGACCACTTCTGGAGTGCCCGGAGCGGATCCAGCAATGTCCGGCCGGCGTCGGTGAGTGCGTACTCCACGCGTACCGGAACCTCGGGGTAGACCGTGCGGCGCACGAGTCCGTCCCGTTCCAGGCCCCGGAGGGTCTGGGTCAGCATCTTCTGCGAGATGCCCTCGATGCGGCGCCGAAGCTCTGAGAAGCGGGCATCGCTCTCACCCAGGACCCCGATGATCAGGACGGTCCACCGGTCGCCGATGCGGTCGAGGATACGGCGGGACGGACAGTCGGCGTCGTAGGGGTTGCCGTGGAGCACCTGGCCAGTCGATGTGGTTACCACAAGGTGCCTTCTTCCCTGGAGAGAGTTGCTCACTTACGGTAACCGAGGTGCGTCCAGGGCCGATACCGCCGTGGAGACCTCGAACGAAAGGCACCCCATGTCTCGCATCACCGTCATCGGCGGCACCGGCTACGCCGGATCGGCAATCGTCGCGGAGGCTGTCGCACGCGGCCACGAGGTCACCGTCCTCAGTCGCTCGCTTCCCGCCGAGCGCGTCGCGGGCGTGAGCTACGTCCAGGGCGACGCGTCCGACGAGACCGTGCTGTCGTCGCTCATCACTGGCGCGGACGTCGTGGTGGGCGCGCTCGCTCCGCGTGGTGCGCTCGCGGCCTCCTTCCGCGGCGTCTACCGCAACATCGCGCGTCTCGCCGACGCCGAGGCGGTTCCACTGTTCGTCGTCGGTGGCTTCTCGTCGCTGCGTCCGGCAGCCGGGAGCCCGCGATTCGTGGCGGACCTCAGCCACGCTCCCGCCGAGTTCCACGCCGAGCTCATCACCGTGTCGGCACTCGTCAGCGACGACCTGCCCAGCGCCCCGGAGACGCTCGACTGGGTGTTCGTGAGCCCGGCAGGAAAGTTCGGCTCGTTCGCGCCGGGTGAGCGGCTGGGCCGGTACCGGGTAGGCGACGAGGTCGCCGTCGAGCCCGAGGGCGGCGGGGCAATCTCCGGCGCGGACTACGCGCTCGGGTTCCTCGACCTCGTCGAACAGGGGAACCACCACCGGGCGCACGTCAACCTGGCGTACTGAGGGCTGCCGGTATGTGCCGGTAGAGGGCGGGAGGGCGGCGGGGTGTTGCCCGGCACCGTGTCCGTTCCGTTACTCTTGGCCACGCTATGAACCTGACCCGTGCCGCTCGCTCGCAGCTCGCCGATCCTCGGCGAGAGCCGGCGAGCCTCCTGGCGATCATGTTCGTCGTGCTCGCCGTCCTGGGCGTGCAGGTCCTGTGCGGTATCCACCCGCACGAGGCCGGTCACCACAGCGCACACCTTGATGGAGCGGCCGGGCACCAGGTGGCCCCTGCCGTGGTAGAGACCCAGGCCCAGGTCACAGAGCCGGGTCACGGGCAGCACGGCGGGCACCATGGCGGGGACGGGGACCACTGCTCGGAAGACCGCACGGCAACCGTTCGGTACGAACGGACGCTCTCGCCCTTCCCTGACCTGGCCGGAGTCCCGCACCTCGCCCAGCAATGGCTCGTGCCCGACCTGGCGCACGACGCCCCTCGGGTTCCGTCAGGCGTGGCCGTAGCGGCAGCGCCGTCGCTGCACGCCCTGGGGATCTCCCGGACGTAGACACCCCGTCCCGTCGGCACCGTCCCATAGCGCTGCCGACCGATTTCAGCGCGCCCCGAAGCGAGGCGCGCGCGTGGTTCTACTCCGATCCGAAAGGTCCCAGCTCTCATGGAGCCCAGCTTCAACCTCACCCCGGCCGCGCGCGGCCGTGGTCGTCATCGGGCGGCACACCGCCCAGTCCTGGCCGGCGCCGCCCGGGCCGCCACCGAGCAGGCCACTGCCTTCGCCGGCCGCACCGCCGTGGTCGCCGCGGCCGGTTCCGGCGTGCTGCTGTCGCTGGTCGCCGCACCGGCCCACGCGGCGCCGGTGTCCTCGGCGGTCAACACCTCGCTGGCCGGCACGCCCGTCAACGGCATGCTCGACGCGACCGAGCTCAATGCCCTCACCGACCAGGCCCGCCAAGCGGTCGCGGCAGCCCCCGTGGTCACCGTCGCACCCGACGCGGAGCTGAAGGTCGAGACGGCCGCCGTGTCGGTCGTCTCGGCCGAGGAGAACGACGAGTACCAGGCGGAGCTCGCCGCCGAGGCAGCGGCCGAGGCCGCCGCGGAGGCCGCCGCCGAGGCCGCCGCGGCCGCCGAGGCCGCTGCCGTGGACATCCCCGCCTCGGCGGCGGGTTCCGCCGTCGTGTCGATCGGGATGCGGTACCTGGGTGTGCCGTACCTGTGGGGTGGCTCGACCCCGTCGGGGTTCGACTGCTCGGGGTTCACCTCCTACGTCTTCGCGCAGGTCGGCATTGACCTGCCCCGCACCTCCTCGGAGCAGCGATACGCCGGGACCGAGGTGCCCTGGTCCCAGGCCCAGGCCGGCGACCTGCTCTGGTCGCCCGGCCACATCTCGATCTACGCCGGTGACGGCATGCAGATCGAGGCACCTGTCCCGGGCAAGTCCGTCCGGTACACCGAGGTCTGGCAGTCAAACCCGGTCGTCCTGCGGGTCGGCTGACGCCCTGGCGTGAGGGGCGGGTTCGTGCCCGCCCCTCACGTCCGACCGCCGACGAAGCAGGCGGCACGGCTCGTGCTATGTTCGGCGTCCGCCGTGCAGTGCCGCGTACCGAGGAGGTGAGACCGATCAACACACAGTCAGGTCGGAGCTCCCTCCCGCGCATGGCGTAGGGAGCGCCCGCAGAAGGCTCTCGAAAGGCTTGATCGCTATGCGTTTCAGCTCCCCGACGTCGTCCGACGGCGTCCGCGAACAGATCTTCCAGCTCGGCGACGTCCCCGGCGTGCTGTGGACGCCTCAGGACGCGACCGGTCCCCGTCCCCTGGTCCTGCTGGGGCACGGTGGTGGCCAGCACAAGAAAGCACCTGGCGTCGTCTTCCAGGCACACCACTTCGTCACCGAGCTCGGCTTTGCCGCCGTCGCCGTCGACGTGCCCAACCACGGCGACCGGACCGACGAGCAGTACGACCGCATCGTCGAGGAGAACCGGGCTCGCGTGGCGGCGGGCGAGGAGCTCTCGTCCGTGATCGCCGGCTTCCAGGAGCTGGCCGCGCGTCAGACCGTGCCCGAGTGGCGCGCGGTCCTCGACGCCCTCCAGGACCTCGACCACGTCGGCACCGGCCCCGTGGGCTACTGGGGCATCTCGCTGGGCTGTGGCCTCGGCGTGCCGTTCGTCGCGGCGGAACCGCGGGTCACGGCAGCGGTGCTGGGCCTCGGCGGTGCTTTTGGAACCGCGGCCGACCTCGCACGGAGGATCACCGTGCCGGTGGAGTTCCTCGTCCAGTGGGATGACGAACGAGTCCCGCGCGACCGGTCCTTGGCCCTGTTCGATGCGCTGGGATCGGCGGAGAAGACCCTGCACGCCAACCCGGGCAAGCACGCGGACCGGCTGCCGCTCCACGAGCTGGACAGCACCACCCGGTTCTTCGCCCGGCACCTGGTCCACGCGGGCTGAGCTGCCCACCACGAGCAGTGCCGGGTGCCATGGCCCAGACCATGACACCCGGCACTGCGGTCGGAGTCGACGATGCCGCTGTCGCGAGTCAGCTCTTGACGAGCTTCGCGAAGACGATCACGTTGTCGAGATGGCGTCCGGCGTCCTTGTCGAAGGTGCCGCCGCAGGTGATGACCCGAAGCTCGGGGCCGTCGGTCGCGCCGTAGACGTCGATGCGAGGGAAGTCGTCCTTCGGACTGCTCTTGACCTCGGTCACCTCGAAGGTCGCGGTGCTGCCGTCGGCCCGGTCGACCTCGATCCGGTCGCCCTTGCGGGTGTTGCCGAGCTCGAAGAAGACCGAGGGGGCGTAGCCGGTGCCGGTGACGTGCCCCTCGAGGACGGCTGGGCCGACCTCACCGGGCGTGGGTGATCCGTCGTACCAGGCGACCTCGTTGTAGCGCTCCCCTGAGGGGACCTGAAGCTTCCCCTCCTCGTCGAGGCCGAGTCCGTGGACCGGCGACTCGACATCGATGCCCGGGAGGCGTACCGCGACGGGCGGCGAGGCGGGCAGCGGCTCCACCTCCGGTGACGAGGTCGAGCTCCCCGCGGTCGGCTTCGACCCCGCAGTCGAGGGAGCCGACGTCGACGCCTCCGCGGGGTCATTCTCCGGAGCGGTGCTCGACGCGGGCGGTGCCTGCGCCGTGCTGCTCGCCGCCGGTGGTGCCGGCGGCGACTCCACCTGCTGGGTGGCGGCCCACGTGACAGCGCCGCCACCGACGACGATCAGGGCGGCGCACGCCGCCACCACCACTGTGTGGCGGCGGCGACGTGCGCTGTGCTGCCCGAATCCCATGTGCGTCAGTTGGTGGCGCGGCGACGGGCGGCGAAGAGGCCGATACCGCCGAGACCCAGCGCCAGGGCGCCGAAGGTGAGCGCGACCGGGTACTCGATGCCCGACGTGTCGGCCCCACCGGTCTCGACGCCACCGTGCGGCATGCTCATCTGCGCAGCGTTGAGCTCACCGCAGGCGGCCGGGTCGGTCGCCTCGGACGGCAGCTCGGGGTCGAGGTCCGACTTCGTGTCGCCGTCGTACTTGCCGGAGCCGTCGTGGTCGACACCGTGGACGACGACCACACCTTCACCGTTGGCGATCTGCTTGGCCATCTCCTCGGAGACCTCGATGGTCCGCGAGTACGTGTAGCTGGCCCCGGCGGGGAAGTTCGGGACGTCGAGCGCAGCGTCCGCACCGGTCTTGCCCGGCTCCTTCGTCAGCGACACCGCGACGGCGCCGTACTGGTCGGCCGCGTCGCTGGTCTGCAGGGCACCCTCGAAGCCGCTGCCCTCCTGGTCGTTGGCCGGGCAGACGCCCTGCCCGCCGAGGTGGATGTGCTGGGCGTGGGGCGCGCCGTCGAGCAGGCCCTTGGTCTCGAGGCTGATCTCGACGTTGGTGCCGTCGACCTTGGCCCACGCGGTGCCGGAGGCACCCGAGTCGTTGAGCTGGCTGAGCTCGGCGGTGAGCTCACCGCCGTGGTCGTCGGCGCTGGCAGGCCCGGCTGCCAGGGGCAGGCCGACGAGGGCGACGCTGGCCGCGATGGCCGCGAGTCGTGTCTTACGCATGAGGAATCCTCCTGTGTACCGGCGACGAGGTGCCGCCTGTTGTTGGGCATCGAGGGTTCGGAGCGGTGGGCCGGTCCGGATGGGGCCGGAGGCAGAAAAATGTGAGGCAACTTCCTTAGGCCTGGTCAGGCGCTTGAATCTGATGTGGCTCCGGCGTCGCGATCGGGCGTTAGGCTGCTTTCGACCCGAGCCCGGCCGCCGCTCGTCCTGAGATGACGGTGCCGGACCACCACGACCTGGAGCGCAGCCGGATGGACACCCGCGACGACCACGCGACGCGTGCGCGTGTCCTGCGCGGTGGGCTCGCGGGGACGTCGGCGACACTCGTCGCACTGGCCTCGCACCTCGCCGGCGGTGGGCAGCTGCCCGGCCCGCTGGGGATCGTCGTCCCGTTGGCACTGTCGCTCCCGGTCTGCATGGCCTGGTCCGGGCGGCAGCTGTCGTTGCCGAGGCTGTCCGCCTCCGTGGTGGCGAGCCAGCTGTTCTTCCACGTGCTGTTCATGCTGGGCACGCCAACGGACGCCGCTTCGCCGTCCGCCGGACTGTCGGCCCACGCGGGGCACGAGGCGATGCGACTGGCGACCGACCCGGTCGTCCGGGAGGCCGGGCACGCGTCCGGCATGGCGCACGACGGCGCCACGATGTGGATCTGGCATGCCGTGGCTGCGGTGGTCACCATCACCGTCCTGTACCGCGGCGAGCTGATGCTGCTGCGCCTGCGTGAGCTCGCCGAGCGCACGGCCGCCTGGCTGCTGCGCGGGTGGGTCCCCCTTGCGGCGCCGGGCCCTTTCGTCGTTCCCCGGCTCCCGCGGGTGCTCGCCGAGACCTTCCGCCCGCTGCACCCGAGCACGCGGCTCACCCCCGTGTCCCGGAGAGGACCTCCCGCACCGCACGCGGTCTGAGCCCTGCATCACCGGCACCTCACGTGCCGGTGTGCTGTTCCGTGCTCGCCCAGCAGGGCGAGCGGGACCCGTGTGTCCCCCGTGTGCGCTGACGCCGTTCCCGGCGTCGGAGGAGAGGTTTGCCATGCCCCGATCCCGTCCGTTCCTGGCCGGGCTGGCGGTGGCTGTCGTCGCGGTGCTCGCGACCGCAGCCCCCGCGTCCGCCCACGACAAGCTGCTGTCCAGCGATCCAGCGCCCGATCAGGCGCTGCACGAGGCGCCGTCCACGGTGGAGCTGACGTTCTCCGCCGATGTCCTGGACATGGGTGCCGCCATCGTGGTGGCGGACGCCGACGGCACCGACTGGGTGTCCGAGCCGCCGACGATCGACGGGCCGACGGTGACGGCGGTCCTCGACGAGGGGATGCCGGACGCCGGCTACGAGATCCGCTGGCGGGTCGTCTCGTCCGACGGGCATCCCATCTCGGGGGTCGTGCCGTTCACCGTCGGTGACGGTGCGTCCGAGGACGGTGCGCCCGACGCCGGTCCTGCCGGCGTCGTCGGCGAAGGCGCAGCGCCCGATGCGGCAAGCACGCCGGACACCGGCACCGATACACGCAGCAGTACACAGGCTCAGACCGCACAGGAGGACGAAGGGCCCCTCCGGGCCGTCCTCGTCGGTGCGGGTGGCGCCGCCGTCGCGGTGGCGCTGCTCGTGCTCGTCCAGCTTCTTCGCCGCCGCGGATCCGCGAGCGGTACCGGCTCGAGCGGGATCGACCCGTACGAGCCGGACGAACAGTGAAAGGCACTCCTATGTCTGCTTGGCTGACCACCTCTCGCCGCACGACCACGACCGGGCTCGGCCTGCTGCTTGCCGCAGCGTCCCTGACCCTGGCGGGCTGCGCCGCCGAGAGCCCGACGGCCGACGCCGCCCCCGGCGAAGGCACCGACCAGAGCGTGGCCATCTCCGACGGCTGGGTGAAGGCCGCCGACTCCGGGATGTCCGCGGCGTTCGGTGAGCTCACGAACTCCGGCTCCGACGATGTCACCGTCGTCTCCGCCACCACAGAGGCCTCGTCGATGCTCGAGCTCCACGAGACCGTGGCGAACGAGTCCGGCGAGATGATCATGCGGGAGATCGAGGGCGGATTCGTCATCCCCGCCGGCGACACGCTCAGCCTGGAGCCCGGCGGCAACCACATCATGCTGATGGACCTCAGCGACCCGCTGGAGGCGGGCGAGGAGGTCACCTTCACGCTCACGTTCGCCGACGACTCGACCTACGAGTTCACGGCACCCGTCAAGGACTACTCCGGGGCCAACGAGAACTACGAGGGCGGCGAGCCCGAGATGGACATGGGCTCCGACAGCACGGGCACGGACGGCTGATGCGCGCGCCCGACAAGGGCGCGCGGTCCGGCCGTGGCGAGACGTCCGGGCCGACCCGGCGACAGCTCCTCCTCGGAGGCGCTGTCGCCGGCGTCGGCGCGGCCGCCGCCATCGGCGCCGACCACGCCCTGAGTTCCACGACCTCGTCAGCGGGCGAGGCGTCCGTACCCCTGAACGGCCAGGAGGCGGTGCCGTTCCACGGCACGCACCAGGCGGGTATCGACACCGATGCCCAGGCCAACGGGCTGTTCGTCGCGCTCGACCTGCTCGACGGGACCGACCGCGCCGACCTGGCGCGGATGATGCGGATCCTCTCCGACGACGCCGCCCGCCTCACGCAGGGCACCCCGGCGCTGGCGGACTCCGAACCGGAGCTGGCCCTGTCCCCGGCCAGGCTGACCGTCACGTTCGGGTTCGGGCCCGCGTTCGTCGCCCGCGCGCAGGGCCAGGCACCGGCCTGGCTGAAGGCGTTGCCGTCGTTCGCGGTCGACCGGCTGCTGCCCGAGCTCTGCGACGGGGACCTGCTGCTCCAGATCGCGGCGGACGACCCGCTGACCGTCGCGCACGCGGCGCGCATGCTGCTCAAGGACACCCGCAGCTTCGCGTCGGTGCGCTGGAGCCAGCAGGGCTTCCGGCGCGCGCACGGCACGGTCAAGCCGGGCACCACCATGCGCAACCTGTTCGGTCAGGTGGACGGCACGTCCAACCCGAGCCCTGGCTCCACGGACTTCGACCAGGTCGTGTGGAACGCCGAGGGGTGGCTGGCGGGTGGGACGAGCGTCGTCGTGCGTCGCATCGGCATGGACCTGGACAAGTGGGACCGGCTCGACCGCGGCGGCCGCGAGCAGTCCGTGGGGCGATATCTGTCCGACGGCGCGCCCCTGACCGGCACGGAAGAGCACGACGAACCCGACTTCGCGGCCACCACACCGATCGGGTTCCCGGTGATCCCCGAGTTCTCGCACATGCGCCGGGCGCGCAGCGAGAACGAGGCGGAGCGGATCTTCCGGCGTGCCTACAACTACGACGATCGGCCCACGGGGGAGGGCATCTCCAGGTCCGGGCTGATCTTCGTGTCGTTCCAGGCAGACGTGGAGCGCCAGTTCGTCCCCATCCAGCGGCGCCTGGACCAGCTCGATCTCCTCAACGAGTGGACCGTCCCGGTCGGCTCGGCAGTCTTCGCCGTCCCTCCCGGGTGCGCCGAGGGCGGATTCGTGGGTGACACGCTGCTCACCTGAGAACGGTCGGCGGAACGAACTCTGGGCTCCTCGGGCGGTCCCATGGGTGATGCCTGAAGCGAGGGCGCGGCGGTCAGCCCTTCTTGCGGCGACGCGGCGCCGCCGAACGCGGGGGTGCCGAGCGCATGTGGTCGCGGACCTGGCCCAGCACGTCGGCCAGGACCGCGACGTCCCGTTGGGCCAAGGGTTCGAGCAGCAGCTCGTGGACCACGGCGATATGGCCGGGGAAGACCTTCGTGAGGAGGTCCCTGCCCTGCTCGGTGATCGTGACCGTGGTGCTGCGCTCGTCGTCGGGGGACGGTGCGCGGGTGACGAGTCCGCGTTGTTCTAGCGACTGGGCCTGGTAGGTGAGGCCGCTGCGGCTGTAGACGACGCCGTCGGCCAGGTCGGTCATGCGGTAGCTGCCGTCGGGCGAGTCGCCCAGGCGGGCCAGGAGCTGGAACTGGACATAGCTGAGGTCGCCCGCCTCCCGTAGCTGCTGCTCGACCGTGTGCCGCAGGAGGCTGCTGACCTCGATGAGCGCGAAGTACGCACCGAGCTCGGTGGGGTCGAGGGTATTCGGGTGATCGGTCATGGCAGCAGCCTACCGAGTGCTGCAAACTCAAAGCACTTGTTACGAACTCGAAGCGGTGCTACTGTCCTCCCAGTTGCTTCGAATCCGAAGCACCAACGGAGAGAAGGCAGTCATGAAGGCAGTACGGTTCCACGAGTTCGGTACCCCCGAGGTCCTCCGCTACGAGGACGCCGACCAGCCCGTCGCCGGTCAGGGCCAGGCGCTCGTCCGGGTGGCCGGCTCCGCGGTCAGCCCGGCCGACAACGGCATCCGGAGCGGCAGCCTGCCGTTCCCGGTGACGCTGCCGCACGTGCCCGGTTATGACGTCTCGGGCACCATCGAGGCCATCGGCGAGGGCGTGACCGGCCTCCAGGTCGGCGACGCGGTCGTCGGGTTCATCCCCATGGGCGAGGACGGCTCCGCGGCGGAGTACGTGGTCGCCCCCGCTGACGTGCTCGTCAAGGCGCCGACCAGCATCGACCTCGCCGACGCGGCCGCGCTGCCCTCCGTGGCGCTCACCGCCTGGCAGGGGCTCTTCGACCTGGGCGGGCTCAAGGACGGTCAGCGCGTGCTGATCGTCGGCGCGGGCGGGGCGGTGGGCGGGTACGCCATCCAGCTCGCCAAGCGAGCCGGTGCCTACGTCATCGCCACCGCGAGCCCGCGCAGCCGGGACGGCGTCACGGCTGCGGGTGCCGACGAGGTCATCGACCACACGACGTCGTCCGTCCTCGGCTCGGTGACCGGGCAGGTCGACGTCCTGCTCAACCTGGCACCCATCAGCCCCACCGAGTTCGCGGCCCTGGTCGCCCTGGTCCGCGACGGCGGCGTCGTCGTGGCGACGACCGCGTGGATGACCACGCCCGGCGACGACGAGCGCGGAGTGCGGACCGCGGCGGTCTTCGTCCGCGCCGACGCCGGCCAGCTCACCGAGCTGGTCGCCCTGGTCGACAGCGGCGAGCTCACCGTCGACGTCGCCCAGCGCGTCCCGCTGAGCGACCTCCCCGCGATCCACACGCAGGCGGCCGCCGGCGAGCTCCGCGGCAAGGTCGTAGCCGTCCCCGACGCCCGCTGATCCTCCTTCGAGCCGCACCAGAAAGAAGTAGCGACATGTCTTTCAGTCTCGATCCTGAGTTCGCCGCGGCGCTCGCCCCAATCCTCACGCGTGAGCGCGGCGGCCCGAACATCGAGGTCGGTCAGCTCGACGCGTTCCGCGACGAGGACACCGCCTACGCCACGACACTGAGCCGCGCCGGCGTCGAGGTTGAGTTCCACCTGCGCCCGGGCGTCCCCCACGAGTTCGACGCCATCGCCCCCGACTCCGATGTGGCACACCGCGCGGTCGCCGACCGCGTCCGCGTACTCAAGTCTCTCTGAACGGAACCAAGATGACCTCTGCACAGCAGACCCCCATCGCTATCATCGGCGCCACCGGTCAGCAGGGCCGCAGCGTGATCGACGCCCTGCGCGACGCCGGCGTCCCGGTCCGCGCACTCGTTCGGGACCCCGGCTCCGCCGCGGCCCGCGCGCTGCACGCGGCCGGCGCCGAGGTGGTGCGGGCGGACCAGGAGGACGACCGGTCGCTCGCCGAAGGGCTCGCCGACGTCGCCACCCTCTTCTACATGACGACGTTCGAGGGCCCCGACGGTACGGCGGGCGAGGTGCGTCGCGGGCACGCCGTCGCCGACGCCGCCGCCCGGGCGAACGTCTCCCACGTCGTCTACTCCTCGGTGGGCGGCGCCGAGCGTGAGACGGGCATACCCCACTTCGAGAGCAAGTTCGAGGTGGAGGAGCGGCTGCGCGCCCTCGTGCCGGCCACGATCCTGCGACCGACCTTTTTCATGGAGAACCTGACCGCACAGCTCGCGCCCGGCGAAAACGGCGAGATCGTGATCCGGATGCCGATGCCGGGCGACGTGCCGGTGCAGATGATCGCCGTACGGGACATCGGCCGCGCGGCCGCCCGGCTCCTGCTCGAGCCGGGCGCGATCGACGGCGACGCGATCGAGGTCGCTGGTGACGAGCTCACGCTCGACCGCGTCGCGGCCCAGGCCGGCGAGATCCTCGGGGTGCCGGCGCGGTTCGAGACCATCCCGCCCGAGTACCTCGGCGACGACGAGGACCTCAAGGCCATGTTCCGCTGGTTCGCCGAGGGTTCCGCGTACCAGGCTGACCTGCCGCGCTCACGCTCGCTGATCGCGGACGCCAGCGACCTCCGGTCATGGCTGGGCACGCAGCGCCGGCAGGAGCCGGCCGAGCGAGGAGCGCTGCGTTGACCGACCACGGGCACCCGCTGCGGTTCGAGGCGTTCATCACTCCCGCGGCGGCGAGAACGGAGCGCATCCACGTCTCTGGAGCCCTTCGGGCGGAGGGGTCCCCGCCGGGTCCAGGTGCGCGGTCGTGCCGGCGTCGTCCAGCGACGCCCTGAGGTCGTCGACGACCGCGTACAGCCCGGCGGAGAACCCTGCGGCGTCGGACTTGACCCAGCGGCGGAAGGCCAGGCCAAGGACCACGGAACCGACCTGTGCGACCAGCGCTGCCGTGCCGGGCCCGGTGCCACGCTGCCGGAGAGCCTCGTCGATCGCGGCGGCGACAGCGGCGGACTTGGATCGTTCGCGTTCCTGAAGCTCGGCGCTCGTATCGATCACCGCCCGGCGTCGGGCGGCGTTGGCGTGGTCCACGTGCTCGGCGACCTGTGCGCCGACCTGGTGGAGCGCGTCGAGGACCGCCGCGAGCGGTGCGGCCGCAGGGTCCGCGGCGAGCACGGCCTCGCGCACGATCTCGGGCAGCCGTTCCGCGCTGGGGAACAGCACCTCGCGCTTGTCCGCGAAGTAGCGGAAGTAGGAACGGCGGGTCAGGCCGGCGCGCTCGGCGATGTCCGCGACCGTCACGTTGTCGTAGCCGCGTTCCAGGTACAGGTCGAGCGCGGCCTCGGTCAGGCGCTCCTGCGCTCCGGGATCCCATCTCGCCATGCCTCCGAGCCTAGCACCGATGACACTCTGTGCCGTCAGTGCTAGCCTGAGTGATGACACACGGTGTCATCAACTGTGCCCGGCGCTCGCCGGGCCGAGAACAGGAGATCTGTCATGGAACCAAGCAATCGGTCCGACGAGGTGTGGGTGCTCGGCGCGACGGGACGGACCGGCAGGGCGGTGGCGACCCGGCTGATGCGGGACGGGGTGCCGCCCGTGCTGGTGGGGCGCAGCCGGGAACGGCTCCGACAGGTCGGTGCGACGCTCGGGCTGGGCGAGGACGCGAAGGTGGTCGTCGCCGACACGGCCGAGAAGATCGCGGCCGAGATCGCCCGGGAGCGGCCCGCCGTGGTGGTCAACACCATCGGCGACTACGCACGGACGGCGCTGCCCATCGTCCGCGCCTGCCTGCCGGGTGGCCACTACGTCGACTTCGCCTCCGACCTGGACGCGATGACGCAGCTCGCCGAGCTCCATCAGGACGCGATCAGCGCGGGGAGCACCCTGGTCACCGGCGCGGGATTCGGCGTGCTGGGCACCGAGGCCGTCGTGGCGAGGCTGTGCGCGGGCCGCCCGGCTCCGGCCAGGGTGCGCGTGGACGCGCTCGCGTCGGTCGCCATGGAGGAGGGCCGGCTGGGAACGGCCCTGGCCGCCAGCATGGTCGACGTCATCGCGACGGGCGGACGCCGCTACGAGGGCGGCCGGCTCGTGCGCAGCAGGCTCGGAGCCGACACCTACCGCCTCACCCTGCCCGACGGCGAGGCCGTCACGAGCGTCGGCGGCCCCAGCGGAGAGCTCTACGGGGCGCGAGCCGCGAGCGGCGCACCGTCAGTGATCGCCACCTCGACGCTCGTCCCGGCATCACCCGTGGTGCGGGCGCTGCTGCCGGCGCTCGGAGCGCTGTTGTCCGTGCCCGCCCTGCGACGCCTGATCGTCGACCGGCTCGGCCGGATGGCGGTCAAGGCCGCACCGCGACCCCGCGAGCACACCTGGGGCCACGCGGTCGTCACCTGGTCCGACGGCACCGAGCGGGAAGGCTGGCTGCGGGCCGGCGAGGCGATGGACTTCACCGCCGCCGTCGCCGCTGGGGTCGCGGCACGCCTCGTCCGCGGTGAGGGCAAGCCCGGTACGTACACGCCAGGGGTCGCGTTCGGGCCCGACCTGGCCGTGGAGGCAGGCGGCACCTTCGTCTGACCGCGCGGGTGCGACGGTCAGGCGGTCCCGGTCAGGTCGAGCAGCTGCGCGTGCAGGTCCAGCAGGCTCGTCGCCCGCAGGTCGAACGTGTCGCCAGGGCCGGCCGGATCGCCGTCGGCGCGGGGCACGTACGCCGTCCGCATCCCCGCCGCGGCCGCCGCCCGCAGGTCCCATGCGTGCGCGGCCACCATGAACGGCACGCCCGAGGCGGCCGGGGCGCTGGCCATCGCCACCTCGTACACCTCGGGGCCGGGCTTGTAGGTACCCGCGTCCTGCGCCGACAGCAGCTGGTGCCAGCGCAGCCCCGCGTGGGCGCTCAGTCCGGCAAGGACCCGGCGGCTCGCGTTCGACAGGCCGAGCACCGTGCAGTCGGCCGCGAGCAGCTCCAGCCCCGCGACGGTGTCCGGCCAGGGTTCCAGCCACTCCGACGCGTCGGTGAGCCGCTCGACGTCGTCGAAGGACAGGAGGCGCTCGCGGACCAGCAGGCTCAAGGCCTCCAGGTCCAGCTCGTGGCTGGGCACGAACGCGCGCCGCCCCTCGACGATCGCGCGCTCCTGCTCGGCGACGTGCCGCAGCCATCGGCGGGCCACCTCCGCCGCCGCGCCGCTGTCGACTCCGGTCCGTGCGGACACGCGTCGCTCCATGCTCCCGGTCTGGTCGACCAGCGTGCCCAGGACGTCGAAGACAACGGTTGGCCGGACCGTCCCCGTGGTCGCAGGTTCCATGTCCTCACCGTAGACGAACGCGGCGGTGGTCGGACGGGGCCGCGGTTGCCAGTGCGGGCGTGCTGCCTACCGTGGAAGGCAGCCCCGGAACCAGGAGGAGACATGGCTGACAGCTCGGAGAGCAGGACCACTACCGACCACGACGAGATCCGCCGCTGGGTCGAGCAGAACGATGGGACCCCGGCGAGCGTCCGAGGCACGGAGCAAGGCGGCGAGGCCGGTGTGCTGCGCATCGACTTTCCCGGCGGCGCAGGCGAGGACCAGCTCGAGCCGATCGACTGGGACGACTGGTTCCAGAAGTTCGACGACGAGGGCCTGGCGTTTCTCTACCAGGCGGCGCGCTCGGGCGGTGGCGACAGCACCTTCTTCAAGCTGGTGCGGAGGTGAGCCTGCCGCGCAACGGTCCGGCCGGGCGGACGTCGGCTACCGACCGCTGCGCAGGCCGCGGAGCGTGTACTCGAGGCGCCGGCGGTAGCCGTCCCGGGGCTGCTGGGCGCAGGAGCGGGCGATGATCCCGCGCTCCCAGATGAGGAGGTAGACGTCCTCGGCGGTGATGTCGTCCCGGATCACGCCGGTCGCCTGGGCGTCGCCGAGCAGGTTTCCCGCGACCTCGTTCGCGTGCTCGCACAGCGCGGCCACCGGCTCGGAGCCGGGCAGGGAGCGCAGCAGGACGTCGTTGGCGGCGGGCTCGTCGTACTGGAGCAGCCAGATCTGCCGCAGGTAGCTCTCGAACCGTTCGACCGGGTCCTCGATGGCGCTCACCGCTGTGATGATGCCCATGATGCGCTCGGCGACCAGCTCCTCGACCACCGCGTCGATCAGCCCTTGCCGGCCCCCGAAGCGGTGATAGATGGTGCCCTTGCTGACACCCGCCGCGCGCGCGACCTCGTCGAGCGGGCTGTTGAGCCCGTGCGCGCGGAACACGTCGAGGGCAGCCAGGCGGATGCCCTCGACGTTGCGCCGCGCATCGGCGCGCAGCCGCGGGGGGTCCGCCGTCATCGGCCGGCGCCTGCCGATGTGCTGTCGGCAGCGGCGGGCGAGCCGACGGTCTCGGTCCAGCTCGTGTCGAGGGCCTGCAGGAACGCCTCGACCGGCTGCGCGCCTGAGACGGCGTACTTGCCGGCGAACACGAAGAAGGGCACGCCCTGGATGCCGTACTGCCGGGCCTGCTCGATGTCCGCCTCGACGGCGTCGGCGAACTGCCCGCTCGTCAGGGCGGCGAGCGCGGCGTCGCGGTCCAGGCCGACGTCGGCGGCCAGGTCGCCCAGGACCTGGTGGTCCGCCACGTTGAGCCCTTCGGTGAAGTACGCCTGGAACAGCCGCTGGACCATCTCGTGCTGCTTGCCCTGCGTCGCCGCGAAGTGGCTGAGCTGGTGCGCGGTGCGGGTTCCGACGGCTCGGGCCTGCTCGAGGCGGTAGTCCAGCCCGATCTGCCGCGCACGCTCGGTGACCTGGTCGTTCATCGCCTGCGCCTGCTCACGCGGGAGGCCGTGCTTGGCCGACAGCAGGTCGGTCGGGCTGACCGGTGCGTCGTCGTCGGACAGCTGCGGCATCAGGAGGAAGCTGTGGTACCGGACATCGACGCCGGAGGCGTGCGGAAACTTCTCCAGCGCCTGCGCCAGCAGCGTGTCGCCCATGTAGCAGAACGGGCACATCACGTCGCTCCACACGTCGACCACCAGCCGGTCCGTCGCCTGGTCGAACGCCTCGCCGGCCATCAGGAGCACACTCCGTCCACGTCGCAGACGCCGAACGACTCGCCGGTGGCCAGCAGCTCGAACGGTGAGGGGGCGGCAGGGCCGCCGTCGACGGCCTCCGGTGTCTTCTCTGCGGGGACGTCGACCACCGGGGCCGACTCCGCGATCGCATTACTTGACGTCATGGTCAAGAACCCTAGGCTGATCTTGACCCCGACGTCAAGATCGTCAGTCGAGGATCGCGTACGCCTCGACCTCGACCAGCACGTCGGGCTCGAACAGGTAGTCGACGCCGATGGCGGAGAGCGGCGGCAGCGGCTGCGGGAGCGCCAGCTCCTCGGTCACGCTCGTGATGCCGGCCATGAAGTCGTCGATCTTCTCGGGGCTCCAGTGGGTGACGAAGAACCGGAGGCGGACGACGTCGGAGAAGGTCGCGCCGGCCCCCGCGAGCCCGCGGGCCGTGTTGCGCAGTGCCTGCGCCACCTGGCCGGCGAGGTCGTCCGTCGCGATGTGGTTCGCCTCGCCGTCGCGGGCGATCTGGCCCGCTACGTGCACGTGGCGGCTGCCGGTGCCGATCGAGACGTGGTGGTAGGGAACCGGCTGGAACATGCCTTCGGGAGTGAGCAGCTGCACGGTCATGGGAGGTCCTTTCGCTGATGGGCCAAGCAGGTATCCCATGTGTACTTGGTGTCCGAAGGGAACTTCAACGAGACTAGGTTTCATGCCGGATACCACCGAACCTGCCGAGCGCATCCAGATCTCCGTCCACCATCGAGAGCTGCTCGACCAGGTCCTGGACAAGTGGTCGCTGCAGGTGCTCGACGAGCTGTGCGAGCAGCCCCTGCGGTTCAACGAGCTGCGCCGGGCGATCCCCGTGGTGACGCAGAAGTCGTTGACGGCGACCTTGCGGCGCCTCGAGCGCAACGGGATGGTCGACCGCGTCGTGGTGAGCTCACGGCCGATCGCCGTCGAGTACCGCATCGCGTCGCTCGGCCGGTCGATCCAGGAGCTCATCGACGCGCTGTTCCACTGGAGCACCGAGCACATGTCCGACGTCGAGCGCGCACGCGAGCGGTTCGACGACGGGGACTGAGCGGCCGGAGCGCCGTCGGCTCAGACGTTCCGGGCCGCGATGGAGAGCAGCGATTCCAGCTGTCGCAGCGGCGCCCCACCCGGGGAGCGGATGGCGCGCAGCTCGCGGACGAAGCGCAGACTCTTGACGGGGACGCGGACCAGCCGCCCTGCCGTCAGGTCGTCCCGGACCGCCAGGATGCTGAGCACGGCCGGTGCCGCACCGGAGGCGACGGCCGTGCGGACGGCAGCGGTCGTCGGCAGCTCGGCCAGCGGGTCCGGGATCTCGTGCCCGGCGTCGGCCAGGATCTGTTCCGCGCTGAGCCGGGTGCCGGAGCCCTTCTCGCGCGTGACGAGCGGCGTGCGCGCGAGCTCGGCGGCGCTCACGCCGCGGCGTCGGGCCCAGGCGTGCTGTGGTGCGACGACGACGACCAGCTCGTCCTTGGCGACGGTGGTGGTGAGGAGGCCGGGAATCTCCGTCGGCGTCTCGACGAAGCCGAGCTGGTGGCTGCGGTCGGTGACCAGCTCGATCGCGTGCGTGCTGTTCGTGGCGGTCACGGAGACGGCGTGCTCGGCCTGGTCCCGGCCCCTGAGCGTCATGAGCCAGCGGGGGAGCAGGTACTCGGCGACCGTGAGGCTCGCGGCGATGGCCAGCGGCTTGGCCTGTCCCGCCAGGCGCAGCGCGGCGACGCCGGCGTCGAACCGGTCGGCGGCCTCCACGGTCTCGGCGGCCCACTGTGCCGCCATGGTGCCGTCGAGCGTGAGCGAGCTGCCGCGTGGCCCCCGGACCAGGAGGGTGACCCCCAGCTGCCGCTCGAGCCGGCGCATCCGGGTCGAGGCCGCCTGCTGGGTGATCCCGAGCGTTCGGCTGGCCGCGGTGATCGACCCGACCTCCGCGATCGCCGAGAGGAGCCGGAGCGCCGGCAGGTCGACCCCGCTCCCAGCTACAACGTGAGGTTGTGGTTCCACAATGAGATGGAGGATACCGGGAGGGTAGCCCCGTGGGGAGACTGAGGCGTATGGCCCGCTTCAGCATCGCCCACGTGACCCCGAACTGGTTCGCCTCCGTGATGGGGACCGGGATAGTCGCCACCTCCGCAGTGACACTGCCGGTGCAGCTCCCGGGCCTGCGTCAGGGTGCGCTCGGCGTCTGGCTGCTCGCGTCGGCGATGCTCGTCTTCCTCCTGACCGCCACGGTGCTGCACTGGGTGCGCCACCCCGTGGCCGCGCGCGCACATCACTCCGACCCGGTGATGGCGCACTTCTACGGAGCGCCGCCGATGGCGCTGCTCACCGTGGGTGCCGGGACGCTCCTCGTCGGGCGCGACGTGGTGGGGCTCGACGTCGCCGTCGCCATCGACACGGTGCTCTGGTCGGTGGGGACGGTCGGCGGGCTGGTCAGTGCGGTCGCGGTGCCGTACCTCGCGTTCACGCGCCACCAGAACCCGGCCGACGCCGCGTTCGCCGGATGGCTCATGCCGGTCGTCCCGCCCATGGTGTCCGCGGCCACGGGGGCGCTCCTGCTGCCGTACCTCTCACCAGGGCAGGCCCGCGAGACGATGCTCCTGGCGTGCTACGCGATGTTCGGGCTGAGCCTGATCGCGTCGGTGGTGATTCTTCCCCAGCTCTGGAGCCGGCTGATGCACCATCAGGTGGGCGCGAGCAGGATGGTCCCCACCCTGTGGATAACGCTCGGCCCGCTCGGGCAGTCGGTCACCGCCGCGAACCTGCTGGCGGCCAACGCCGCCGGCACGCTCGGGGCGAGCTTCGACCGCGGGCTGATGTACTTCGCCATCGTCTTCGGGGTCTCTGTGCTGGGCTTCGCCCTGATGTGGGCCGCCATCGCCACCGCGATCACCGTGCGTGCCGCCGTCCGGGGACTGCCGTTCTCGTTGACCTGGTGGTCGTTCACGTTCCCCGTCGGGACCTGTGTCACCGCGACCGCCGGGCTGGCCGTCCACACGGGGCTGACGGCGCTGGTGGTGCTGTCCGTGCTGCTCTTCGTGGGCCTGGTGGCGGCGTGGGTGACCGTCGCCGTCCGGACCGCGTGGGACAGTCTCGCTGGGCAGCGGGCCGTGCCGCAGGTGTCGGCGGCCGCGGCGACGGTGGAGGCGCCGGGCGCTGAGCCGACGGCGGTGCCGGTGCCGGCCGAGGCGCTCGGTGCGGTGCGCACCATGACCACCGTGGGTTGAGTGTCCGTGCGGACTGCTGCTCGGCCGCCGGTGGCGGCCGGTGGCGGCGGTCAGCGGTGCACGGCGCCGACCCCGGCCGCGGGAGCCCAGGACAGCGCACGCAGGCAGCCCGACCGGATGTCGTCGAGGTGCGCGGCGAGCTTCGCCGGGGCGTCGCGGTTGAGGCCCTGCCGCACCGCCGTCAGGCCGGGTCCCAGGCGGAGGTGCAGGCCCCAGGTCAGGTGCGCGGTGGCGAACCCGAGGGCCGCGGCGGGGCCGAGGTCGGTACCGGCAAGGTCCCTGACCGCCCGTCCGTAGGCCTCCAGCAGGGCGGGCTCGTCCAGCTCACCGTTGCCGCCGAAGGCGCGGTAGAGCGAGACGAAGGTGCCCAGGTCGAAGCCCACCGGGCCGACGCCCACGTGCTCCCAGTCGATGAGGGCGAGCGCACCGTACGGGTCCAGGCCTGCGTTGCGAGGTGTGAGGTCACCGTGCACCAGCGTCATGGGCAGCTCCGCGGCACGTGCGCCCAGGTCCTCGGCCGCGTCCAGGCAGGCGTGCAGGCTGCGCACCTGCTCGGGGCTGAACAGCGCCCGGAGCCGCGTGTCGTCGGCCAGCGCATCGAGGTTGTCGTGGCCTGCCGGAACGTGATGGGCATAGGCGGCGTAGCCCGCCAGCTCCAGCCAGGGAGCGTCGAGCAGGCCGGGCCGCACGGATCCCGGGACGTACAGCAGCGCGGCGCGCCGGGCCGCGATCGTGGCGGAGTCAGGCGTCCAGCTCTGCTGCAGGACGGCGCCGATGTCGCGCATGACGAGCCAGGTGAGGTCGTGGTGCCTGAACACCGTCGCGGCCGGTGGCGTCGTCAGCCCGCTGGGGAGCAGGTCGGAGATGCCACTGGCGTAGAAGTGCGCCTCGCGGCGGTCCAGCAGGCGGTCGCGCGAGTCCAGCAGCGTCTGGCGACCCCAGCCGAGGATCTTGACGATCCACGGCGAGGCGGGGGCGTGCGGCGGCGCGACGCTGACCCGGAGGACCGCCGCCTGTCCGAGACCGGTCGACAGGTCCCGCACGGAGAGCACCCGCGCACCGGCGCCCCATGGGCCGTCGTGCGAGGCCAGTGCGGCCTCGACCGTGTCGGCGTCGGGCAGGACACGCTCAGTCATCAGGTTCCTCACGGCAACGGTGCTGTGGAGTCTCGGACGAGGGACATCCGACCACGACCGCGAGAACAATGAAATTCCGTTCTTGATGCGGATGTCGAGAACCTGGCCTCCGCTCCGTCCCCGGAGTAAGAGTGGCTACGAGAAGCCGCCCCCCGACAGGAGTGATGACGATGGAACCGCACGAGGTCAGCGAGATCCTGAACCGGCCGCTCAGCCAGGACCTGCTCAGCCGGGACCTGACGCGCCTCGCCTACGTGGCCAAGGACGGCACGCCCCGCAACGTACCGATCGCGTTCGTGTGGAACGGGACGCAGATCGTCATGTGCACCACGAAGAACGCTCCCAAGCTCCCGGCACTGCGGCAGAACCCGATGGTCGCCCTGACCGTGGACACCGAGGCGCACCCGCCCAAGATCCTGCTCGTCCGCGGTCGTGCGGAGCTGGACCCCGTCGACGGCATACCGGACGAGTATCTCGAGGCGAACACGACCTACGAGATGACGGCCGAGCAGCGGGTCGAGTGGGAGGCGGAGGTGCGTTCGCTCTACACCGACGGCATGGTGCGGATCGTCGTGACGCCGACGTGGGCCAAGCTGATCGACTTCGAGACGACCCTGCCGAGCGCGGTCGACGAGCTGGTGCGGCGGCGGGCGGAGCGGCAGGGGGCCTGAGCGGCGTGCCGCCCGCTGTCCGCCGTCCTGGCCGCCCGGCCGCTGCTCGTCAGGCCTTGCTGTGGACGGTGACGACGTAGCCGTCGGGGTCGCGGAACGAGAACGTCGTGCCGAACGGGCCGTCGAACGGCTCCTGCACGATCGGCACCGGCAGGTCGCGGAGCTTCTGATGGAGCCCCGCCGTGTCGTCGTCGTGGAACCACACGCCGATGCCGGCGCCGAGCTGCACGCCGGTGTCGAGGTCGACGCCGGGGAGCGGCGTGCGCACGGCGAACGTGGCACCGGGGGAGGCGAACACCACGGCCTCGGGGTTCGGTGCGGGTACCCGCCGCAGGCCGATGACGTTCTCGTAGAACGCCGCGGAGGCCTCCAGGTCGCGCACCTGGAAAGAGACGAAGTCGGGTCCGGTAGTCATAGGAGAGCTCCTTCATGATGGGAAGTGTCAATAGCCTGACACTGGACGGGAGGATGTGTCAAACTATTGACATGACGGATGATGGTCAGGTCGCACTGCCGGAGGAGCTCGGGGTCCTGATCAAGGAGACCCAGGCCGTGCTGCACCAGCGCATGGACGAGGTGCTGCGGCCCCTCGGGCTCAACGTGGCGCAGTACGCCTGCCTCCGCGCGCTGCACGACAGCCCGGGGATCACCAGCTCCGAGCTGGCCCGGCGGGCGTTCGTGTCCCGGCAGTCCATGAACGTGCTGCTGCAGGGGCTCGTGCAGCGAGGGCTGGTGGAACGCTCCGACCAGCCTGGGCCGCGCCGGGAACTCGCGGCGTCGCTCACCGAGCCGGCCACCGCGCTCCTCGACGAGGCGCAGGGACTCGTCTCGGGGATCGTGCGCCGCATGACGGAGGCGTTCGACGGCCAGCGGCTGCTCCGGCTGCGGGACGACCTCGCCGACTGCCGGGACGCGCTCGCGGCCGGGGGCAGCTGAGCTAGGGGCCCGGGCGCTGGACTTCGTACGGGTCGATGGCGCACCACGAGCCGCAGGCTCTGAGTCGGTCGGGCCGGTGCTCGGCGGCGAGCCGCACGTTGAACGTGGTCCGGCGCACCGAACCGAAGGGAACAAGTCCACCGGTTGCCGCATCAACACGAAGGTTGCGGCTCGGCGCCTCCCCTGACGTTCAACGTGCGGCTCGGTGCCCCCCCACGACGTTCGACTTGCGGTTGGGTGGCCCGCCGAGACCAACGTGCGGCTCGGCGCAGGTCCTGAGAACCGGCGGACTCGTACCTTGCGGCTCGGCACCGAGCCGAGCCCGAACCGACGGAAACGGCGACCCGGCATAGCCTGGAGCCGAACCCGACGGAAGGAAGCACCATGTCCCGTGTTCTGATCATCGGTGGCCACGGCAAGATCGCGCTCCGGCTCGCCCCTCTGCTCGTCGAGCGAGGCGACGTCGTCACGAGCGTCATCCGTAATCCGGACCACCAGGACGAGGTAGCGGCCACGGGGGCGATCCCGCTGATCGCCGACGTCGAGCACCTCGACACCGACGGGCTCGTGACGGTCGTGGAAGGGCAGGACGCGGTGGTCTGGTCGGCCGGCGCGGGGGGCGGGAGCCCGGAGCGGACATACGCCGTCGACCGGGACGCCGCCATCCGCACGATGGACGCCGCGCGGACGGCGGGCGTGGCGCGCTACGTCATGGTGTCGTATCTCGGCGCCCAGCCCGACCACGGTGTACCGGAGGACAACTCGTTCTTCGCCTACGCGGAGGCGAAGGCCGCGGCCGACGAGCACCTGCGTGCCTCAGCGCTGGACTTCACGATCCTGCAGCCGGGACCGCTGACGATGGACGACCCGACCGGACTGATCGAGGTGGTCAATCCTGGCGACGGCCGCGTCTCGCGGGCCGACGTCGCGGCGGTGGCCGCAGCGGTCCTGGCCGACGACAGCACCGTTGGCCGCACCATCCCGTTCGGCAACGGCCGGACGCCGATCGCGCAGGCGGTCGCCACGGCCCAGGCCTGATCCGTCGGCAGGGCGGGAGCGCTCACTCGGACTGAGCAGTTGCCGGCCAGGCGCGTTGCCTCCGTGAGGTTCCACCTACGATCGGCAGATGCCTCAGCTGATCGTCACCGCACTCGTCGCTCTCACGCTGACCGCCTGCCAGGGCGGCCCGAGTGCCGGGGCGGAGGAACAGGACGCAGGTCAGGACGCCGCGTCGGTCGCCGTCGCCGACCTGACGCTCCCGCCCGTCAGCGGGCACTTCGACTACCAGCTCGGCGCCGCCTACGAGCTCGCCGACGGGCTCGACGTCGTCGTGCGGGACGCGACCGCGACCCCAGCCGCCGGGGCCTACAACATCTGTTACGTCAACGGGTTCCAGACCCAGCCGGGCGAGGCGGACCTCTGGCTCGGCGCCAACGAGGACCTGCTGCTGCACGACGCGGCGGGGAACCTCGTCATCGACCCGGAGTGGCCGGACGAGTACGTGCTGGACCCGTCCACTCCGGCGAAGCGCGACCGCATCCTCGACGTGCTCGGCCCGGTCGTCACCGGGTGCGCGAACGCGGGCTTCGACGCGGTCGAGATCGACAACCTCGACACCTGGACCCGGTTCACCGACCCGAGCACCGGCCTGATCGAGCAGGACGACGCGCTGGCGCTCGCGAGCGCCTACATCGACCTCGCGCACGCGTCGGGTCTCGCGATCGGGCAGAAGAACGCGGCCGAGGTCACGTCGACGGCGCGTGGGCTCGGGTTCGACTTCGCGGTCACCGAGGAGTGCGCCGCGTACAGCGAGTGCGCGGCCTACACGGGGGTCTACGGCGAGCACGTGCTCCAGATCGAGTACACCGACAACCTGCCGGCGAGCTTCGACGTCGTCTGCGACAGCACGGACCGTGCGCCGCTGACGATCCTCCGCGACCGGAACCTGGTGGCTCCCAGCGATCCGGCGTACGCCTACGAGCAGTGCGCGTAGCGCCGGCCCACGGCGTCGGACCGGTCTGATGGCGTCCCGGCAGACCGGGACGCTGCTCGAGCGGTGAGAAGAGGGCCTGCGGCCCTGACTCGGTGTACCCGGTACGGCGGGTCAGGGCCGCAGGCCCACGGCGAGTCGGTGAGGTGGTCGGACCAAGTCCGGTTCCAGCAGATGTGGGAGTGTCTCTGCGACCGTGTCCTGCCGACAGAAAGTCCCCGTATGAAGATCGTCGACGCGAAGGTCGTCGTCACCTCGCCCGGCCGTAACTTCGTCACGCTCCAGATCACCACCGACGACGGTGTGACCGGGCTCGGCGACGCCACTCTCAACGGCCGCGAGCTCGCCGTCGTCAGCTACCTGCGGGACCACGTGGCCCCGCTGCTGATCGGGCGCGACCCGCACCGGATCGAGGACGCCTGGCAGTACCTGTACCGGGGCGCCTACTGGCGGCGCGGCCCCGTGACCATGGCGGCCATCGCGGCGGTCGACGTCGCCCTGTGGGACATCAAGGCGAAGGTCGCGGGTCTGCCGCTGTACCAGCTGCTCGGCGGCGCCAGCCGGGACCGCATCCGGGCCTACGGGCATGCCAACGGCTCCAGCCTGCCCGAGATCTTCGACTCCGTGCGGGCGCTGCAGGAGCGCGGCTACCAGGCCATCCGCATCCAGAGCGGGGTCCCGGGGCTCCAGTCGGTCTACGGCGTTCACACGACGACGTCGGCCGACGGGTCCGCACCCGACGTGCTCGCCCAGCCTGCCGTGGAGGACTGGGACACCGCCGCGTACCTGCGGTACATCCCGCGGGTCTTCGAGGCGGTCCGCAACGAGTTCGGCCCGGACCTGCCGCTGCTGCACGACGCGCACCACCGGCTGTCCCCGGTCGAGGCGGCCCGGCTCGGCAAGGACCTCGAGCCGTACGACCTGTTCTGGCTGGAGGACTGCACGCCCGCGGAGGACCAGGAGGCGCTGCGCCTGGTCCGGCAGCACACGACGACGCCGCTGGCGATCGGCGAGGTGTTCAACACCGTGTTCGACTACCAGACGCTCATCGACGACCGGCTCATCGACTACGTGCGCTCGGCCGTCACGCACTTCGGCGGCGTCAGCCCCATGAAGAAGCTGTTCGACTACGCGGGCCAGCGCGGGATCAAGAGCGCGATCCACGGCCCGGAGGACATCTCGCCGGTCGGGATGGCCGCGGCTCTGCACCTCGACCTGGCGATCCACAACTTCGGCATCCAGGAGTACTCCGGGCACACCGACCTCACCGACGAGGTCTTCCGCCACGCGTACACGTTCGAGGACGGCTACCTGCACCCGGGCGAGGTGCCAGGCATCGGCGTCGAGCTGGACGAGGAGCTCGCGGCCGCCCACCCGTACGCCCCGGGCTACCTGCCGGTCAACCGCCTGAGGGACGGCTCGGTCCACGACTGGTGACCGACTCTTCGCCGCGGGCGTGATCTGTGCGCCCGGACCGGGCACGTAGCCGCAGTGATCGGGCCCACAGCACAGGGGACCCATCCAGGACCCCGTCGGCGCCGAACCTCGTGTGCAGACCCGATCGGAGGTTTTCGTGGGGCAGACTGGGGCGGTGGCCTCACCACCAGTCCGGACCTCGTCGCGCGACGCTGTCGACGCACTCCTCACGGCGTGCGCCGGGGGCGACCCGACGTTGTTCACGCCTGTCTATGACGCGCTGGGGCCGGTGGCTTACGGTGCTTCCCTCGGCGTGCTGCGCGACCCCGATCATGCGGCAGAAGTGACCCAGGAGGTGATGGTGGAAGTGTGGCAGACAGCAGCACGATTCGACGCGACGCGCGGTTCCGCCCGTACCTGGGTCGCGACGCTCGCGCGCCGGCGCGCGGTCGATCGCGTGCGCTCCGAGCAGTCTCGCCGGGACCGCGACCAGCGGGACACCGACCTGCGCACGGGAGAGGCGACGCGCGACGTCGTCGTCGAGGACGTCGAGCGCAACCTCGAGGGCTCGGCCGTGCGGCGCTGCATCGAGGGCCTCACCCCGACCCAGCGTGAGGCCGTGGTCGTCGCGTACTACGGCGGCCTGACGTACCGCGAGGTCGCCGAGCAGCTCGGCGCCGCGCTCCCGACCGTCAAGAGCAGGATCCGGGACGGGCTCAACCGGCTTCGCGAGTGCCTGGGGGTGCGTCATGGCTGATCCCACGAACGACAGCTCGCACCGCGGCGCGCGCGCCGACGTGTGGGACCTGCTTCCCGGGTACGCGCTGGACGCTCTCGACGACGTGGAACGACGCGCCGTCGACCGCCTCCTCGAGTCCGACGCCGACGCGCGCCGGGCGCTCGACGAGTACCGCGACGTCGTCGCGGCGTTCGCCGTAGAGACAGCGCCGCCGGCCCACCTGCGGGCGAGCGTCCTGGAGCGCGTGCAGCGCACACCTCAGGTCGCTGGCCCGAGCGTCCCGGCTGCCGCGACCCCGGCCGCCGTCCCGACGCCCGTCCCGACGCCCGTCCCGACGCCCGTCCCGGCGCCCGTCCCCGGGGGCGGCGACGACGGGTCGGGCACGGCCGCGCCTTCCGATCCCGGTCCGACGGCGGGCCGCGCCGACGTCGTCGACCTCTCGGCCCGTCGCCGAGCGCGCCGCTGGGGTGTCGCGGCCACCGCGGTGGCCGCAGCGGCGGCGATCGCCGTCCCGACGACGATCGCCGTGCAGGTCACGGCAGACCGCGACCGGCTGCGCGAGCAGAGCGAGATCGTGTCCGAGATGCTCGTGGACCCCGACGCGTCCATCCTGCGCGGCTCCGTCGAGGGCGGTGGCGCGGCGTCCGTGCTGGTCGCCGACGGCGACATGCTCTTCCGCGCCGACGACCTGCCCGAGCCCGCCGAGGGCAAGGCCTACCAGCTCTGGGTCGTCGCGGCCGACGGCAGCGTCTCCTCGGCCGGCCTCCTGTCGCTCCAGGACGGCGAGACGTCCTCGCTGGTCCAGGGCGTCGACGGCATCGGGATGGCCGTGTCGGTCGAACCGGAGTCCGGCTCGGAGCAGCCGACCACCGACCCGATAGTAGTCCTGGGCGCCTGACGCCGCGCTGCTCCGCGCCTGCTCCGGCCGAACATGACCTGAGGTACCGAATCCGCCCCGGATCGGTACCTCAGGTCATGTTCGTGACGGACCTGTCGGCCACCTCCCACACAGCATGACCAACGGCCCGTCCCGACCAGGAGGTCGGGACGGGCCGTTGGGCGTTCAGCGCCGGCTGACGGCGGGATGCGACAGGGTCACATCTTGGGCATGAGCACCGAGTCGACGAGGTAGACGGTCGCGTTCTGGGTCATGACGCCACCACAGATCACGTTGGCGTCGTTCACCATGAGCTCGTCGCCGCTGCCGGTGACCTCGAGGGTCTCGCCCTGGACGGTGGTCTGCTCGCCGACCACCTGGTCGGGGGTGAGCTGGCCGGGCACCACGTGGTAGGTGAGGATCTCGGTCAGCATCTCGCTGTCCGTCGACAGGGTCTCCATCGTCTCGGCGTCGATCGCCTTGAAGGCGTCGTCCACCGGGGCGAACACGGTGAACTCGTCACCGTTGAGCGTGTCGACCAGGTTCACGTCGGGGTTGACCTCGCCGCTCACGGCCGAGACCAGCGTCGTGAGCAGCGGGTTGTTGGATGCCGCGACCGCCACCGGGTCGGTGGACATTCCGGTGACCGAGCCGGGGCCGTCCGGCACCTGCTCGGCGTAGTCGGCGCAGCCCGGGCCGACCAGGTTCGCGGCCGGGTCCATAGCCATGTCCTCGGACATCTCATCCGAAGGCTCCTCCTCGGGCGCTGGGGCTTCCTCGGTCGCAGCGGTCTCGCTCTCACCAGTCGGCTCGTCCCCCGAGCTGCAGGCTGCGAGGCCGAACACGGTCAGGGCGGCGATGCCGGCGGCTGCGTAGGACTTGCGGGTTCGAACGTTCATCGGTCTCTCCTCGGTATGTCGTCGTCCCGCGTCTCACGGGCCGTCTTGACCCTGGTTCGGAGCCGAACGCCGCCCGGATGGGCGTCGGACGGCACGAGTTCTCCGACCGCCCGGATCGCCCGTCGCACGCCGCCCCGAGTGCCCGCCGTACCCATCCGGAACGGTCCTTGCGCCGAACTCGCCACATGGGAACCCTCATCGTCATCGGCCTCCTGGGAGGCCTCATCACCGGGATATCCCCGTGCATCCTGCCGATGCTGCCCGTGATCTTCTTCGCGGGCGGTGTGCAGGGTGCTCGGACGCCGGGTACCACCGGCGCGGGCGCCGGTGGCACGGCAACCGCGGTGCGTACCCGGCGCTCGCTGCGCCCCTACATCGTCATCGTGGGACTGGTTCTCAGCTTCAGCGTCTTCACGCTGCTCGGCTCTGTGCTGCTCTCGGTCCTCGGCCTGCCGCAGGACCTGCTGCGCTGGGCAGGCATCACGCTGCTCGTACTGCTGGGCATCGGCATGATCGTGCCCCGGTTCGAGACCATCCTGGAACGCCCGTTCCAGCGCATCGCCGCGTTCGGGGCGAAGCGCGGCGCGGCCCGGCAGGACCGAGGGGCCTTCGTCCTGGGCCTGGGCCTCGGCGTGCTCTACGTGCCGTGTGCCGGACCCGTCCTCGCCGCGATCACGGTCGCGGGCGCCACGGGCAACATCGGTTCGGGGACGGTCGCCCTGACGGTGTCGTTCGCCGTCGGTGCTGCCCTGCCGCTCCTGCTGTTCGCCCTGGCCGGACGGCGCATCGCCGAGCGGGTCCAGGCCTTCCAGCGCCACACCAAGGCCATCCGCACCGGTGGCGGCATCGTCGTCATCCTGCTGGCCATCGCCCTCGCGTTCAACCTTCCCGCGGCGATCCAGCGGCAGCTCCCCGACTACACCGGTGCGCTCCAGGAGCGTGTCGACTCCTCTGAGGTGGTGCGCGAGGCGCTCGACCTCGGCGGGCTCGTCACCGACGAGAACCGTGAGCTGTCCAACTGCTCGAACGGTGCGCCGGTGCTCGAGGACTGTGGCACGGCACCGGAGATCCGCGGCATCGAGACCTGGCTCAACACACCGGACGGTGAGGCGCTGACGCTCGAGGCGCTGCGCGGCGAGGTGGTCCTCGTCGACTTCTGGACCTACTCGTGCATCAACTGCCAGCGCGCGATCCCGCACGTCAACGCCTGGTACGACCGGTACCGCGACGTCGGCGAGGGGTTCGAGGTGATCGGCGTGCACACGCCCGAGTTCGCCTTCGAGCGCGAGACGCGCAACGTCATCGCCGGAGCCGAGAACCTCGACGTGACGTACCCGATCGCGCAGGACAACTCCTACGCCACATGGACGGCGTACCGGAACCGGTACTGGCCCGCGCAGTACCTGATCGACGCCGAGGGGACAGTCCGGCACATCCGCCTGGGTGAGGGCGGCTACGAGGAGACCGAGAAGCTCGTCCGAGAGCTCCTCACGGACGCCAACCCCGGGGTGGACCTGCCGGCGCCGACCACCGTGCAGGACACGACCCCGAACGACGCGATCACGCCGGAGACGTACTTCTCCATCAAGCGCGTCATCAACTACGCGGGCGAGCCGGAGTACGCGGCCGGCCGCGAGGAGTTCGTCCTCGAGGACGAGCAGCAGCAGGACACGTTCTCGCTCGGCGGGACCTGGGAGATCGACTTCCAGGGCGCGCGGGCTGCGTCCGACGACGCACGGGTGCGCCTCGCGTACCAGTCGGCGGACGTCTTCGTGGTCCTCGGCGGCGAGGGGACCGTCGAAGCGACGGTGACCGCCGACGGAGAGCCGACCACCACGAGCATCGACGTCTCGGGCAACCCACGGCTCTACCCCCTTCTCGAGGGCGGCGAACCGACCAAGGGGCTCGTGGAGCTCGACGTTCCCGAGGGCGTGCAGGTCTACACCATGACCTTCGGCTGACACCGCGGGACGGTGTCCGGCCAGGTCCGGTCGGACGCCGTCCGCCCCGTGGGAACGGTCAGAGGTCGTCGAGCAGCAGCACGTCCGGCGGCACCAGGGTGCGGGTCCGCAGCAGCTCCGTGATGAGGTTGTGGTTGAGCGCGTTGCCCACCGGCTCACCCACCTCCTCGCGGGTCAGCCCGGCCACGCCCGCCCGGGAGAGCCGTCGCCGGACGCCGGAGATGAGGCGCTCCACGCGCTTGGCCCCCCACGACTCGTCGGGCTGCAGCGCGTTGAGGTCGGTGGCCGTCTGCAGCCAGGTGCACGGCTGGGGGTGGACGTCGTGCAGCAGGTACTTCTGCGCGAGCGAGATGAGGGCCAGCCGCTCGTCGGCACGGAGCTTCCACGGCTTGTCCCGGAGCGTCGCGGCGTCGTGCGCCGGGCGGGGCAGCTGCCCGTCCTCGCCGGCGACATACAGCTCGAGCAGGTGCCTGCGGCGTGCCGTGCCGTTCACGAAGACGGGCGTGTAGCCCTCCTCGACCGGGAACGGCTCGTCCTCGGGGAAGAGCGTCATCGACCGGGGAAGCTCGAGTGCCCGGTGACCGGTGTTGGCGAGCCACCACTGGCCCTCCCGGAACGTGACGCTGCCTTGGTTGCGGCTGATCCGCAGGTCGTCCTCGCCGACGCACACGTGGACGTCTGGCCGGTTGCGCCCGAACACCACCGAGCGCTGCTCGCGCGCACTGAGCCGGATCCCGCCCGACACGGACAAGGCGTAGATGGTGCCCGGCTCCGACGTCGGCACGCCGAAGGCCAGGCTCGCATGGTTGGCGGAGAGCGGTTCCGTGCCCTCCGTCTGTGGGACAACCGTCATGGCGACCTCCAAGAGTTCAGATTGCGAGCGTGGCACGCCACCTGGGGGACCCCTCCCGACGTCGTCCGGTCAGGACACCGCCGGGAGGGCTGCGGCCACCGGCTCGGCGATGTCGACGAGGAGGTCGCAGAGCTCGTCGACCGACTCGTCGCCACCGGCCCTGAGCTCGAGCCGGACCAGCTCCGCGACGGTCGTACCGTCCCCGTGGACGCTGGGCGCCTCCCGGTTGACGACGGACACCAGGCAGGACGCGCTGGACCACGAGTCGCCCTCGTCGACCGTCTCGTGCCCGCTGAAGAGGAAGTGCTCGCCGTCGTCCGCCGTGAACGGCTCGTGGTGCTGGAACAGTGCCCGCAGCTCCTTGCCGTCCTCCGCGTACCAGGTGCAGTCCCACTCGGCGAACCCGACCAGGGGATGGGTCGCGTCGACGCCGGGCAGGCGCTCGAGCGGTTCCCCGGCCAGCAGGTCGCAGGCGCTCTGCGTGTAGAGCGAGCTCGGGTCGGGCGTCCGCTCGCGGCGGGGGACCAGGCCGTCGTTGAGCACTCCGGTGGCGTGGTTGAGGGTCGAGTCGGCGAGCGCGCACAGGTCGTCGACCTCGCCGCTCTGCAGCTCGGCGTCGAGCGAGAGGTTGTAGTCGCCGCCGGGCAGGAAGAGCTCGCGGGAGCACTCGTCGGGCAGGTCGCTCTCGTCGTCCACCACGGTGACCTTGCCGACCTGGCGGTTCGGCTCGGTGGGTTCCTCCGAGTTGTGCCAGATCTTGACGCTGACCTCGGCGACGCCGCCGCCGTCGTGCGTCACGTAGATGTCGCAGCGGTTGAGCTCGCCGTTGTCGGTGTCGAGCCGGGTCAGGCCGAAGGCGCCGAGCGCCTCCTCGTCGAGGAGTGCGCACGGGTCGGCGGTCGCGGGGTCGCCGATGATGCCGACCTTTCCGCCGTCCGCGCGCCGGTTGGTGGAGCTGTCGCCGTCCGCGCTCGCTCCGGCCACGGGCAGCTCGTCGCCCTGTGCCTGCCCGCGGTCCAGGGCGGACCAGGCGACCAGGGAGAGGACGGCCACCAGCACGACGGCGACACCGGCCGTCGTGAGGGCATGCCCAGGACGGCGGAGCGCTCTCAGCGGTCGGAACGACCTGGTCGGCTCCGGTCCGACGCCGGCCGCCGGGTCGCCGGCCAGGGTGGCCAGCTCCTGGCGTACCTGCTTCAGGCGCGGCCGGTCGGCCGGCTTCCTGGCCAGCATGCGCAGCACGACCGGTGCCATGCTGCCTGCCCGCTTGGGCGGCCTGACCTCCTCGGAGACCGTCTTCCACAGCAGGGCGTGCGGGTTGTCCTCGCCGAACGGCGTGGTGCCCTCGAGCAAGTAGTAGAGGGTGGCGCCGAGCGACCAGACGTCGGCGGCCTCGGTGAACCGCCCGCCCTTGGCCACCTCGGGCGCCAGGTAGCCCGGCGTCCCGGTGAGCGCTCCGGTGGCCGTGACCGTCTCGTCGTCGTGCACCGGCCGGGAGATGCCGAAGTCGGCGATCTTCGCGAACCCGTCGTCCGTCACGAGCACGTTGGCCGGTTTGACGTCCCGGTGCAGGATCCGGTGCGCATGCACCGCCTCGAGCCCGCCCGCGAGCTGGGCGCCGTAGCGGGCGGCCTGCTCGACCGGCACCCGCTCGGACCGGGAGAGCGGTCGGCCGGCCACGTACTCCATGACCACCCACACGTCACCGCCGTCGTCGACCACGTCGTGCACGGCGACCACGTGCGGGTGAGTGATGCGCGCGAGGTACTTGGCCTCGCGGCGGACCCGTTCGGCGCCGTCCTCGTCGCCCTCGTACCGTGTGCGCTTGATCGCCACCGGACGCTCGTGCACGTTCAGGTCGGCGGCGCGCCAGACCTCCCCGTGCCCGCCGGTCCCAAGCGTCTCCTCCAAGCGGTAGCGGCCGCCAACGATCTGCCCGGTGTGCACCCTGTCGCTCTCTCCCTGTCGACGTCTTCCGTCAAAGCGTTGTGCTGGACCGACGCTAGTGCACTGTGATCTGGGAGGACAGGGGGAGCACGTCCCTCGCGGGACCCCTCCCGGTCGGGTTCTCCGGTATACCTGTCGCTGACATCTGTCCGGGCAACGACGAGCGGAGCTGGTCCGTGAACGCAGGGGACGTCGTCGGGGAGCGTTACCGGCTGGAACGCCGGCTCGGTGCGGGCGGGCAGGGGGAGGTCTGGGAAGCCTCCGACCTCAACGTCTTCGAGCAGCGGGTCGCCCTCAAGCGGGCCCACGCGATCGACGTGGAGGGCGACCGGCGGCTGGAGGCAGAGGCGGAGAAGCTGGCCCGGATCAGGCATCCGAACGTGGTGCGGGTGCACGACGTCGTGCGCGACGGCGACTCCCGCTGGATCGTCATGGAGCTGCTCTCCGGGACTGCCCTGGCCGACTGCGGCAGGGTGTCCGCCCTGGACGCGGCGCGGTACGGCGCACAGCTCGCCGACGGGCTCGCGGCGGCGCACGCCGAGGGGATCCTGCACCGCGACGTCAAGCCCTCCAACGTGCTGATCACCGAGGACGGGGTCGCCAAGCTCGTCGACTTCGGCCTCGCCCGCAGCAAGCACAGTGCGACGACCCTGACCAGCGCGGACGCGATAGCCGGGACGCCGGGCTTCGTCGCACCGGAGGCGCTGGACCCCGGACGGCCCTTTACGGCGGCGAGCGAGGTCTTCGCGCTCGGCGCCACGCTGTTCCACGCGACAGAGGGCACCACGCCGTGGGGCGCCGGCAGCGTCACCGAGCTCATCGTGCGGACCAGCACCGAGAAGGTGCGGTCGTCCAGGCGGGCCGGGGACATGACCGCCGTGCTCGCCCGGATGCTGAGCGGGAACCCGAGGGAGCGGCCGGGGCTGACCGCCGCGCGGGACGAGCTGCGCCTGATCGCCGGTGGGCACGGCCCGGGGCCTGCGCCGGCGTCCCAGCACCGGCTCCGCATCCTGGTCGCCGGGGCGATCGCGCTGGTGCTGGTCGTCGCAGGGGTCGTGACGGCACCGTTCCTCGCCGACGGGCAGCCCGACGCCGCGTCGTCGCCCAGCGCATCACCGCTTGGCGCCGCGTCCCGGACAAGCCCGCCGAAGGCATCCCCGGAGCCGTCCGCGAAGAAGGTCTCCGAGCCAAGGGCGACCCCAGCTCCCGAGCCACAGGCGACCGAGCCGAGGACGACGGAGAAGGCCGAGCCTGCGTCGGCCGCGGAGACGCGGGTCGCGCTGACCCAGCGCGCGTTCACGGGCGCGGAGAAGTCCGCAGATCCCTGTGGGCTGCTCGGTACAGGGACGCTTCGTGCGTTCGGCGGCACACGCCTCGACAGCGACAACGACGTCTTCAACCAGTGCGAGGTGGTCGTCACGGGCAACGGCACGGAATCGGCCGTCAAGCTCACCCTCTACCGCGGCGGCGAGGACCTCTCGGGCGATCAGGGCACGCTGAACGGCCTTCGCGTCTACCGGGACGACCACGAGCTGCCGGAGTCCTGCGACCGGGACCTCGTCGCCGACGACTACTGGGTGGCTGTCGACGCCATGCAGCGGGACGGCGATTCCGACCTGTGCGGCATGGCGGAGTCCGCCGCCCGGCGTGCCGCCGCGCTGATCAGCGCCGAGAAGATCCCGAGCCGTGCCGCCGCGCCGTCCGGCTCGTTCATCCGCCTCGACGCCTGTGCCCTGCCGGGGTCCGACGCGCTCCGCGCTGCCCTCACCGTGGACGACCTGCCGTCCAGCCGGTCGGCGTACGGCGCGTGGGACTGCCTGTGGGACGGCGACGACAGTCGCGAGGTGCGCATCTTCTTCCAGCGGACGGAGCCGCTCGGGTCCGACGAGGGCGAGCGGGTGACCTACTCCGGGCACCCGGTGTTCCTCCAGGGCGACCGATGGGAGGAGGGCTGCCTGGTCAGCGTGGTCGGAAACCAGGGCAAGAGTCCCGACGGCGACGGTCAGGTCGCCGAGCTCGTCCGGGTGCACGTGACGGACGACGGCGAGTCCGGCACCGACGAGCTGTGCGAGGTCACGGAGGAGGTGGCGCGTTCCGTGGCGGCTGCGCTGCCCAAGCGCTGACCGTGGCGCTGACCGACGGCGGCGCGGGTTTCCACTTGGTCGCCGAGTGGGAGACAATGTCGCACGTGGCTATCCGGAACGCCCGATTCGTCCCACACCATCGTCCTATGTCCGCCGCGGCTCTGCTCACGGCGGCCGCCCTGGTCCTCGCCGGTTGTACGGTGCCGACCGCCGAGGGCGTCGACGGCAGGACGGGGGAGAACTTCCAGGTCCGTGAACCGGCAGGGCCGGCACTGGTGCTCGACTCGACCGACCCCGCTGAGCTCGCCCTGACCGCGAGCCAGGCGTTCTTCCACGCCTCCCCGGTCGCCGTGCTCGCCTCGGCCGACGACGACGACGCGCGCTCGACGGCCGCGGCCACCGGAGCCGCGGTTACCGCCCCCGTGCTGCTCACCGACGGTGGCGTCTCGGACAGCAACGTCGTCGCCGAGCTCTCGCGGCTCGGCGTGAGCAGCGTCGTCGTCATCGGCGACGACGAGGCGGTCGCGGAGGCAGGGGCCGCCACGGGCGACGCCGACGTGGTCGGCTTCGACCCGGGCGCGCTGAGCGCGGCCGCCGAGGCAGCGGCCTCGGCGGGCCGCGCCGCCTCCGGCGGCGACAAGAAGAAGGGCGAGGCCAAGGTCGAGATGCCGACCGCCGACCGCCTCGACGCCACCTCCGTCGACGGCCTGCGCGCGGACATCCCCGACGTCGCCGATCCGGTCCTGCTGCAGGAGGTCCTCGTGGCAGTGGACCCGAAGCTGGGGCAGGAGGCGGCGATCGGTACCGCCCTCGCCGCGGGTGCCGTCCCCGTCGAGGTGCCGGGCGGCAGCGTCGCCGGCAGCCCGGAGACCGTCGAGACGATCCGCACCCTCAAGCCGCTCGGCGTGGTGGGGATCGGCGGCGGGTTCGGCTCGGCCGACGCCCTGGGCTGGCAGGTGGGCGTGGCGACGTCGGGCGCGACCCTGCCGAACGGCTCGCTGCGGCTGTTCCCCGGCCGGTACGTGTCGACGTCGTACGCGGTGCCGGCCGGCGAGACCGACCCGGCCGCCGACGCCGCCCGTGCCGTGGACGCCGCCTCGATCAACGGTGAGGTCCTGGGGGGCACGCCACTGGTCACGGTGCTGGCGAGCCTGCGGTCCACGGAGGCGGGCGAGGACGGCGACTACGTCGCCGAGCAGCCGCTGGAGACGATCACGCCGGCGGTCGAGGCGATCCGCGACGCCGGGCAGCTCGTGCTGCTCGACATCGCTCCCGGCAACCAGCCGCTGGTCGCACAGGTCGACGACCTCGTGCCGCTGCTCTCGCGGCCCGGCGTCGGCCTGTCGGTGCACCCGGAGTTCCGGATCGCAGGCAACGGCGCGGACGCGGGCGCCGTCCCCGTGGCGGAGCTGCAGGCGGTGGTGGACCGGCTCGCCGAGATCGCGACGAGTGAGGGTCTGCCCCAGGTCATGCTGGAGGTGCACCAGTCGACGGCGGCGTCCGTCGTCGACCGGGAAGCGCTGCAGGTTCCGCCACAGGTCGCGGTGGTCTTCACGGCGGCGGGCCCGGCTGCCGGCCAGGCCACGACGGGCGGCGTCTGGGCCGACGTCGCCGGAGACCTCCCGGCACACACGTTCCTGGGCTGGTCCGCGCCGAGCGAGGTTCCCGCGGACCCGACGAGCATCATGCCCACCGAACCGCTCCTCGGCCTGGTCTCCGCAGGCTGAACCTGCCAAACTGCGGGCATCCATCGCGAGCGAAGGGGCCCTAACAATCGTGAGCACCGTGAGCACCGGCGCGGCCGTCGTCGCCGACGCCGTCATCCCTGCACCTGTCGAGCTCGAACGGACCGAGGGGGTGCTGGACCTCAGAGCCGTCACCGTCGACGCGCCCGACGGTGTGCTCGCGCGGCTCGCCGGCGAGCTGCTCGCCGCCGCCGGAGCAGCCGTGCTGCCAGCGGCTGATGGCCCCGATGCCGGCTCTCGCCGCGACGGGAACGCCCCCGCGGCGCCGGTCGTCCTGACCCTGGATCCCACAGCAGGCCCCGCCGGTTCCCGGAGCCCCGAGCGGTACACGCTCACCGTCGCCGCCGACGACGGGGTGACCGTCGCGGCGCCCGAGCGGGCCGGGCTGCTGCACGGCGTGCGGACGCTCCGGCAGCTGCTCAACGCGGGCCGCCGTGGTGCGGTCCTGCTGGACCGGGATGAGCCCGGCGGGCACGACGAGCAGGCGGGCCGCGGGGAGGCGAGCGGACCGCTCGAGGTGGGCGCCGTCGTCGTGCGGGACGAGCCGAGGTACCCGTGGCGCGGGCTCTCGCTCGACGTGGTGCGCCACTGGTTCGGGCCGCCGGACCTGCGGGCCGTGGTCGACCTGGTGGGTTCGTACAAGATGAACCGCCTGCACCTGCACCTGAGCGACGACCAGGGCTGGCGGCTGGAGATCCCGTCCCGGCCGGCGCTGACCGGGAAGTCGTCGCAGGGTGCGGTGGAGGGCGCGACCGGCGGGTTCCTCAGCGCCGGCGAGTACCGCGAGCTGCAGGAGTACGCGGCCGAGCGGGAGATCGTGATCGTGCCGGAGATCGACGTCCCCGGGCACGTCAACGCGGCGACCCACGCCTACGGCGAGCTCACGCCGTCGGGCGAGGCCACCGACACCTACGACGGTATCGAGGTCGGCTTCTCGAAGCTGCACATCGACCTGCCCAGCACCGAGCCGTTCCTGCGGGACGTGTTCACCGACGTCGCGCGCATGACGCTCGGGCCGTGGGTGCACTTCGGCGCCGACGAGGTGCTCACCATGCAGCCCGAGGAGTTCGGCCGGTTCATCACGCTGTGCCAGGAGATCGTCACGGGTGCGGGCAAGACGCCCGTCGGGTGGCAGGAGGCGGCGGGTTCCGCGCACGGTGACCAGTCGGCGGTGGCGGCGCTGACGGGCGGGGCCGCGGCGTCCGACGGGACGGCTCCCGACAAGGCCGTCGGGGCCGCGGAGGGCGACGCGCCCGTGCTCGTCCGGCCCGGCACCGTCCTGCAGTACTGGGACACCCGGCCGGATCCCGCACCGTTCCTGCGTGCCGCGCGGGCGGGCGCGAAGTTCGTGATGTCGCCGGCCACGCGGGCCTACCTCGACATGAAGTACACGCCCGAGCACCCGCTGGGCCAGCAGTGGGCGGCTTTTGTCGAGCTGCACGACTCCTACGACTGGGACCCGGCGACCCTCATCGAGGGGCTGCCCGAGTCGGCGATCGAGGGCGTCTCGGCAGCGGTCTGGACCGAGACCCTGCTGAACCGCGACGACCTCTTCTCGATGCTGCTGCCCCGGCTCGCCGCGGTGGCGGAGACCGCCTGGTCGCGCCCGGGGACCAAGGACTGGGAGTCGTTCCGGACCCGGGTGGCGACGGAGGCGGCCACCTGGCGTCGCGACGGCGCCAGCTATCACCCGACCCCGCAGATCGACTGGTAACCCTTTCGTTGAGTGCTGGCTATTTGTTGAGAAAACAGCTCGAATTCAACAAATAGCCAGCACTCAACGGGCTACTTCGCGGGGCGGGCGGCCAGGGCCGCCGCGTACAGGTCGCGTTTCGGGACGCCCGCTGCCTCCGCCACCTCCGCGACCGCGGCCTTGAGCCGCTCGCCCTGGGCTACCCGGTCCAGGACCTCGCCGACGACGTCGTCCACGCTGGCCTGCACCGGAGGCGCCCCGCTCACCACGACGCAGATCTCGCCGCGGAGCTGCGCAGCGGCCGCCCGCTCGGCGAGGTCCGCGAGCGGACCGCGCAGCACCTCCTCGTAGGTCTTGGTGAGCTCGCGCGCGACGGCGGCCGGCCGGTTCTCCCCGAACGCGGTCGCCATGGCGCCCAGCGTCTCCGCGATCCGGTGCGGCGCCTCGAAGAACACCATCGTGCGAGGCTCGGCGGCGAGCGCGGAGAGCGTCCGGGCGCGGTCGCCGGCCTTGCGGGGCAGAAAGCCCTCGAACGTGAACCGGTCGGTCGGCAGGCCGGAGAGCGCCAGCGCGGTCAGCACCGCGCTCGGTCCGGGCGCCGCGGTGACCCGCAGGTCGCGTTCGATGGCACGCTCGACGATCCGGTACCCCGGGTCGGAGACGGACGGCATCCCCGCGTCGGTCACGACCACCACGGTGCCGCCGCCGGCGACGACGTCGAGCAGCTCGTCCGCCCGTGCCGTCTCGTTGTGCTCGTGATAGCTGGTGACCTTGCCGCGCACCTCGACGCCCAGCCGCCCGGCCAGACCGTGGAGCCGGCGGGTGTCCTCCGCGGCCACGACGTCGGCGTCGGCCAGCAGGCGGATCAGCCGGGGCGAGGCGTCCTCCGTGTTGCCGATCGGGGTGGCGGCCAGGACGAGGGAGCCGGCCTCGGGCACGGGCCCGGGAACCGGGGACGGGTCGGTCATGAACCACAGGGTCCCACGCTCTATGCTGGCCCGGTGTCTCAGCAGCCTGACGCCACAGGAGCGCATTTCGCCGCAGCGCAGCAGGCTCTGCCCGGAACGTATGGCGCGCACGTGCGCCGGGAGGCGGTGGGCGGTCGGATGACGCCCACCGGGTCTCTCCCCGCCGTCGGACGGCCTCAGCGGCCTGAGCCTCCCGTGCGCGACCGCCTCCTGCGCGACCTGCTGGGCGAGCGCCGCCTCGCCCTCGGACGGAGGGCCTCGGACCGGTTCTGGGGCCTGTTCGGCGCGCTCCTCGTGACGGCGATCGCCGCGGGCGCGCGGCTGTGGGAGCTGGGTCGCCCGGGCAGGCTGGTCTTCGACGAGACGTACTACGTCAAGGAGGGCTGGTCGCTGGCCAGCCTCGGCTTCGAGGCGGCCTGGCCCGACGAGCCCAACGCGGCCTTCGAGGCCGGCGACGTCAGCTCGTACAAGACCGACGAGGCCGAGTACGTGGTCCACCCGCCGGTCGGCAAGTGGATGATCGCGATCGGGATGCGCCTCATGGGCGGGGCCGAGAACCCGATGGCGTGGCGCATCGCGAGCGCTGTGATCGGTGTTCTCGCCGTGCTGCTCCTCGTCCGGATCGCGCGTCGGCTGTTCTCGTCCACGCTGCTGGGACTCGTCGCCGGTCTGCTGCTCGCGGTCGACGGCGAGGCGATCGTGCACTCGCGCACCGGGTTGCTGGACCAGTTCCTCATGTTCTGGGTCCTCGTGGCGTTCGGCTGCCTGGTGCTGGACCGGGAGTGGGCCCGACGGCGGCTCGCGGACCGGGTGGCGCAGATCGTCGAGGCGGGCGGGGCGATCGGGAAGTACGGGCCGCGCCTCGGCTTCCGCTGGTGGCGGCTCGCGGCGGCGGTGTCGCTGGGTCTCGCGTGCGGCGTCAAGTGGTCGGGCCTGTACTTCGTCGCGGCGTTCTGCCTGCTCACGGTCGTCTGGGACATGACGGCACGCCGCACCGCCGGCGTCGAGCGCTGGTGGGAGGACGCCCTGGTGGTCGACGCCGTCCCGGCGGCCCTGATCATGCTGCCCACCGTGGCCGCCGTCTACATCGCGTCGTGGTCGGCCTGGTTCGCGCATCCCAAGTCGTACCTGCGGGACTGGGCGGTCGTGAACGGTGTGGCCCCGCCGGGCTGGTGGCCCGACTGGGGCTGGGCGCAGGGTGCGTGGGAGGCCGGGCGGTCGCTGTGGGAGTACCACCGCATGATGTGGGACTTCCACACGGGCCTGGACTCGGACCACAACTACGCGTCGCACCCGCTGGGGTGGATCGTGCAGTGGCGGCCGACGTCGTTCTACTGGGACAAGTACGCCCCCGGCGAGGGGCCGTGCCCCGCCGGCGCCGCCGGTGACTGCGCGACCGCCGTGACGTCGCTCGGCAATCCGCTGCTGTGGTGGCTCGGCGCGCTGGCGATCCCCGTGGTGCTGGTGCTCGCGATCCGGTTCCGGGACTGGCGGGGAGCCGCCGCCCTGACGGGGATCGCGGCCGGCTGGCTGCCGTGGTTCCAGTACTCCTGGCCACTGGCGGACCGGACCATCTTCACGTTCTACACGATCGTGTTCACGCCGTTCGTGATCCTGGCGCTCGTGTACCTGCTGGCCGTCGGGATCGAACGGACGTCGCGCAGGAGCGGGGACCGGCGCATCGTGGGCTGGCTGGCGGGCGTGCTGGTGCTGCTGATCGTGGGCGTGAGCGTGCTCTACTACCCGATCTGGACGGCGATGCCGGTGCCGTACGAGTATTGGCAACGACTGATGCTGTTCCCGAGCTGGATCTGACGATCAGAGGGTCGTGGAGTCGCGAAGCTCCACGCCGGCGGCCCTCAGCTCCTGCTCAGCTGTGGCGCCCTGCTGCGGTGACACGGGGATCGTCAGGTCGGTCAGCACGCGGGCGGACAGGCCCGCGCGGCGGGCGTCGAGCGCCGTGTGCTTCACGCAGTGGGACTCGACGAGCCCGACGACGTCGACGCCGGTGACCCCGGCGTCCGCCAGGATGGTCGCGAGGCTGCGGCCGTGCTCGTCCGCGCCGTCGAAGCCGGAGTATCCGTGCGAGTACTGGCCCTTCTTCAGCCGGGCGTCGGGGGCGAGGTCGGCCAGCGCGGGGTGCAGCTCGGCGTTGGGTGTCCCGGCGACGCCGTGCGGCGGCCACGAGTCGACGAAGTCCGGGTTCTCGCTGAAGTGGTCGCCCGGGTCGATGTGCCAGTCCTGCGTGGTCAGCACCGTGGCGTACCGGTCGCGGTGGGCCGCCGCGTACGCGGCCACGCGGTGCGCTATCTCGTTGGCGCCGAGGGTGGCGAGCTCGCCTCCCTCACAGAACGTCGGCTGCACGTCGACGACGACGAGGGCCCGCCGCCCGCCATCGGCCTCCGGAGTACTCATGCCCCCACTCTGCCACTGTGTTGGGCTGCGAGGCAGCCACGTGTGGTCGGTAGTTCGTCACATGATCGGTAACTCGGAATGCCGATCTCCTGACCATTTGCCGACCACTCGGGGCCGTGCGGTGCTTGGATGGGGGTGTGGACGACATCTATCGGCGGAGCCTTGCTGGCGTGGGGGTCGGAGTGGTCCTGCTGGTCGCGGGGTGCACCGGTTCGCCCGAACCCGGCGTCGCGTCGCCGAGCCCCACCACCTCGGTGAGCGCGGCGGCGTCGGGCGACGATCCATGGGACGGGCCGGTCACGGCCGACGTCGAGGTGGTCGCCGAGGAGCTCCCGGTCCCGTGGGGCCTGGCGCCGCTCCCCGACGACCGGTTTCTCGTCACCCTCCGGGACGACGTGACGCTCGCCGTGGTGCACCCGAGCGGCGACGTCGAGCCGGTGGCCGGTGCCGGTTCGCAGCAGCTCGCCGAGCAGACGGTGGCCGACGGCGAGGGCGGGCTCCTGGGGGTGGCCGTGGACCCGGAGGACGCCGGGCCGCTGTTCACCGTCTTCCTGTACCGCACGGGGGAGCAGGACAACGCCGTGCTGCGTGCGGAGCTGGACCTCGACAGCATGACGCTGGGCGACCTCACGACCGTCCTGGACGGCATCCCGAAGTCGTCGAACCACAACGGGGGCCGGATCGCGCTCGGGCCGGACGGACACCTGTACGTCGCCACCGGCGACGCCGGCGATCCCGCCAACGCGCAGGACCCGGATTCGCTGGGCGGGAAGATCCTGCGTGTCACGCCCGACGGCGAGCCTGCGCCCGGCAACCCCGACCCCGGCTCGCCGGTGTGGTCGATGGGACACCGCAACGTCCAGGGCCTGGGCTGGGACCCGAGCGGACGGATGTTCGCCAGCGAGTTCGGGCAGGACCAGCTCGACGAGCTCAACGTGATCGAGCCCGGCGGCAACTACGGCTGGCCGGAGGTCGAGGGCCCTGGCGAGGGTGCGGACGATCAGGACGGGTTCACGGACCCGGTCGCATGGTGGCCGACGTCGGAGGCCTCGCCGTCGGGCATCGCCGTCACCGAGGAAGCGGTGTACCTCGCGTCCCTCCGCGGGGAGCGGCTGTGGCGCGTGCCGCTGCTCGGGGAGCCGTCGGCCGTGGCGGACGGGGAGAGCCCGGGGTTCGGCGAGCCGCAGGCGCTGCTCGAGGGCGAGCTCGGCCGGCTCAGGGCGGTCCACGCGGCGTCCGACGGCGAGCTGTACGTGCTCACGAACAACACGGACGGTCGTGGGCAGCCGATGACGGAGGACGGCCGGCCGGTCGACGACCGGCTGCTCCGGGTCAGGCTGACGCCGGGGGAGTGAGCCTCGGCCCACTTCCGCGCACAGTTGCAGACAACTAGGGCTGTGCATAACCTGGTCGGCGAGAGCGGGCCTCGTCGTAGGCTCGACACATCGTCATCTCGAGCCCGGGAGGGGTGAACAGGATGCCCGCAGAACCTCGCACGCACCGGACGGTGCCGCGCGGCTACGTCTACGCCGACCACATCCCGTATGCCACCCCGGACTCGTTGAGCGACCTGCGGGGGCCGACGTCGGGGGTGGTCACGGTGGGGCCGCACATCGACACGAGCATGAACCCGGTGTACGAGGTCGGTGATCCAGATCGTCTCTGGAACCTGTATACGCGGGTCGTGCGATCTGGGTTCGCTCCTGACCACGTGAAGCTCCTGGATCGGCAGGTGCTGCTGAGGCTCTGGCCGTCGTTGAACTTGCCGGTCAGGTGCCGAAAGACGTGGGAGCAGAAGTTCCCTGAGCTTGCGGCGCGCTCCAGAGCGGCGCGGGTCGCCTGATGCTCCCGTTCCATGAGCGCCTCGCCCGGATCGGGCTCGAGGCGCTGGAGAGCTATGGCTTCGTGCTGGCCGGCGGCTACGCGATCTCGACCAACGGCATCGGCGACCGGCCCTCGGCCGACGTCGACCTGTTCACCAACGTCTATGAGTCCAGCCTCTTCGAGATCTCGGTCGCCAAGCTGCGCGCGGCGTTCCTGCACGCGGGCATGTCCGTGCACGACAACTTGATCGGTCAGACCTTCGCGGACTTCAGCGTGACCGACGATGTGGCACAGCAGACGAGCTCGATCCAGATCGGCGTGAACTACCGCGAGTTCGCTCCCGCGCGGTTCGACGTCGGACCCGTACTGGACGTTCGCGACGCCGTCGCCGGAAAGATGAGCGCGCTCTGGTCGCGTGGGGAGACCCGCGACTACATCGACATCGACGCCGTGGTCCGGTCAGGGCGGTTCTCGCGGGACGAGGTGCTCGCGATCGGGGACAGGCAGGAGGCGCTGCCGTTCGACCGAGAGATGCTCGCCGATCGCTTCCGGGCAGTAGAGGGCAAGAAGCTCGTCGAGTTCGAGGCGTACGAGGTAGGCGCCCACTGGCGCCGCGACATCATCGACCGCTTCCTCGACTGGGCCGACGAGATCGACCCCGCCGTCGTCCGCTGACCCGGCGGGACCTGTCACCACAGCCACGCGCGTAATGGGCTGGTTCCAGGGCTCTAGGATTGGGGAGAAGTATTCCCATCCTTACGAATTGGAGCATCCAGCGATGGCTCGCCACCTTGTCACCAGTGCGCTTCCGTACATCAACGGCATCAAGCACCTGGGGAACATGGTCGGGTCGATGCTCCCGGCCGACGTCTATTCGCGCTACCTGCGTCAACGCGGCCACGACGTGCTGTACATCTGCGCCACTGACGAGCACGGCACGCCGGCTGAGCTCGCCGCGGCCAAGGCCGGGCAGCCCGTCGCGGAGTTCTGCGCCCAGGCGTACGAGACGCAGAAGGAGATCTACGACGGGTTCGGCCTGACGTTCGACTACTTCGGCCGGAGCTCGTCGCCGCAGAACGCGGAGATCACGCAGCACTTCGCGCGGCGCCTGCAGGAGAACGGGTTCATCGAGGAGCGTTCCGTCCGGCAGGTGTACTCACCGGTCGACGGGCGGTTCCTGCCCGACCGCTACGTCGAGGGCACCTGCCCGCACTGCGGCTACGACAAGGCGCGCGGCGACCAGTGCGAGAACTGCACCCGCGTGCTGGACCCGACCGACCTGATCAACCCGCGCTCGGCGATCAGCGGCTCCACCGAGATCGAGGTGCGCGAGACGGCGCACCTGTTCCTGCTCCAGTCGAAGCTGCAGGGCGAGGTCGAGGCGTGGATCGACGAGAACAGCAAGGAATGGCCGCTGCTGTCGACGTCGATCGCGCGCAAGTGGCTCGCCGAGGGGCTGCACGACCGGGCGATCACGCGCGACCTGGAGTGGGGCGTGCCGGTCCCTGCCGACACGTGGCCGGAGCTCGCGGCGGCCGGCAAGGTCTTCTACGTCTGGTTCGACGCTCCGATCGAGTACATCGGCGCCACCAAGGAGTGGGCGGACGCCGCCGTCGACGGTGCGACGCGGGACTGGAAGTCGTGGTGGTACGAGGCTGACGACGTCCGCTACACGCAGTTCATGGCCAAGGACAACGTCCCGTTCCACACGGTGATGTTCCCGGCCACGCAGCTCGGCGTCCGCGAGCCGTGGACCATGGTCGACTACGTCAAGGGCTTCAGCTGGCTCACCTACTACGGCGGCAAGTTCTCGACGTCCCAGCAGCGCGGCGTCTTCACCGACGCAGCCCTGGAGGTTCTGCCTGCCGACTACTGGCGGTACTTCCTGATCGCGAACGCGCCGGAGTCCGACGACTCCTCGTTCACCTGGGAGCACTTCGCCGGCACGGTGAACAAGGACCTCGCCGACACGCTGGGCAACTTCGTGAACCGGGTGCTGACGTTCTCGGCCAAGCGGTTCGGCGAGGCGGTTCCCGCGGGCGGCGAGCCGGGTGAGGCCGAGCAGAAGCTCGGGGCCGAGGTCGCTCGTCTCCTGGTGGAGCTCGAGGAGCACATGGAGGCCCTCCAGTACCGCAAGGCGACGAACGCGCTGCGGGCGCTCTGGTCGGCGGGCAACGCGTACCTGGTCGAGAAGGAGCCCTGGAAGCAGGTCAAGACGGACCAGGACGCCGCGGCCGTGACGCTGCGCACCGCGATGAACCTCATCCACTTGTACGCGGTGGTGTCCGAGCCGTTCATCCCGGCGAGCGCGGCAACGCTGCGCGGGGTGTTCGCCCTCGACGCCGACACCGCCACCTGGATCACGCCCGAGGCCGCGACGTCGCTCGACGCCGTGCCCGCCGGGGCGAGCTTCTCCGTGCCGCCCGTGCTGTTCGCCAAGATCAGCGACGAGGACCTGGAAGGCTTCCGCGAGCGTTTCGGCGCCGGGCCGGTGGACTGACCGGGCGATGGGAAAGCGCACGCGCGAACGCGGCTTCCCGGCCGAACCGGAGCCGCTGCCCGTCCCGGTCGTGGACAACCACACCCACCTCGACCACATCGCCCCGGTGCTCCCTGACGAGCCGCCGGACGGCGAGCCCGCGGGCCGGTCCTGGCCGCCGTCCGTCACCGACCACCTGACCCGTGCGGCGCGCGCGGGCGTGGACCGGGTCGTGCAGGTGGGCTGTGACCTCCCGTCGGCCCGCTGGACCGCCACCCTCCTCACCTCGTTGAGTGCGGGATATTTGCGGCCTTCGGCACCTGGAACAGCGCAAATACCCAGCACTCAACGAGGGGCGGGGGTGGTGGGGGCTCTTGCCGTTCATCCCAACGAAGCCGTGCTGCACGCCGGGATCAGCGAGGTGGGGCCGGACGGGCTCACGCCCGAGTTCGAAGAGCACCATGGAGTGGGGCTCGCCGACGCGATCGCCGAGATCGCGGACCTCGCGAAGGGGAACGACCGCATCCGCGCGATCGGCGAGACGGGGATGGACCTGTTCCGCACGGGCCCGCGCGGCGAGCGGGCCCAGCGGGAGAGCTTTCGCACGCACATCGCCCTGGCCAAGGAGCTCGGCCTGGCCCTGCAGATCCACGACCGGGACGCACACGCTCAGGTCGTCGAGGTGCTGCTGGAAGACGGCGCGCCCGAGCGCACGGTCTTCCACTGCTTCAGCGGTGACGCCGAGCTGGCGCGTGTCTGCGCCGAGAACGGCTGGTACCTATCGTTCGCCGGGCCGGTCACGTTCAAGGCCAACGACGACCTCCGCGCGGCTCTGACCGTTGCCCCGCGGGAGCTGATCCTGCTGGAGACCGATGCTCCCTATCTCACCCCGCACCCGTTCCGTGGGCAGCCGAACGCCCCGTTCGCCGCGGCCCATACGGTCCGCGCCATGGCGGCTCACCTCGAAGAAGACCTCGAGACGCTGTGTGCCGACATCGCCGCGAACTCGGAGCGGGTCTACGGCGGCTGGTGAGAACAGTCCGTTGACGCGAAGAATGCGGCATTTCATTTCTTGTCCGAATGGCTTTTCCCGCACCGTTCGTTCCGTTACGGTCTGGTGCTCGTGGTGAGGTACGCACGGCCGTGGCTCGCGAGCCGAGCGGCCCGATGGGTGGTCCGTGGTGTCGTCGTCGGCACGCTCGCAGGTGTGGGCGGGTTGCACATCGCCAACGCGAACACCCTGACGATCGACTACAACGGCGACGTCCGCACCGTCGGCGTCTACGGCGGCACCGTCGCCGAGGCCCTCTCGTCGCAGGACATCGAGACGGGGCCGGACGACGTCGTGCAGCCTGCCGCGGGCTCCGACGTCGGGTCCGCCGAGACCGTGGTGGTCCGCACCAGCCGCGAGGTCACGGTCGAGCTCGACGGCCAGATCATCACGCTCCGCACCACCGCCGGCACGGTCGGTGAGCTGCTCGCTGCCCTCGGGCCGCGCGGCGACGGCGCGCTCGCGACGGCCTCCCGCAACGCGCGGCTGGACCGCGACCCGGTCCGGTTCTCCACGGTCAAGCAGGTCAGCATCGCAGTGGACGGCTCGGTGCTCGAGTTCCACACCACCCGGTCGACGGTGCGCGGCGTGTTCAAGGAGGCGGGCATCTCCCTGGCGAAGCGCGACGTCACCTCCGTGCCGCTCGACGCGGCGGCCGTCGACGGGATGGTCATCATGGTCAGCCGCGACGCGTCGTCGTCGCGCACGGTGAGCGAGGTGCTGCCGTTCAAGACCGAGACGGTCGAGGACGCGAGCCTCCCCGAGGGTTACGAGTCCATCCGCACGGCGGGTGTACCCGGCGAGGTCGAGGTGACCTACGCGCTCAAGACGGTCGGTGGCGCCGTCGTCGAGCGCACCGAGGTGGAGCGCAAGGTCGTCCGGAAACCCGTCGACGAGGTCGTCGTCGTGGGGACCATGGACGTCGCGACCGCGCCCGCGGACCCTGGTTCCGCGCGAGCCCTCGGGCAGGCCATGGCCGCGGAGCGGGGCTGGGGCGCCGACGAGTTCTCCTGCCTGGACCAGCTCTGGGCGAAGGAGAGCGGCTGGCGCTGGAACGCCGACAACCCGTCCAGCAGCGCGTACGGCATCGCGCAGGCGAACCCCGGTTCCAAGATGGCCACTGTCGGCAGCGACTGGCTGACCAACCCGGCCACCCAGATCGAGTGGGGCCTCGGGTACATCTCCGGGCGCTACGGAACGCCGTGCGGCGCGTGGGCGCACTCGGTCGAGCAAGGCTGGTACTGAACAGCCTTTCACCCGTAGACATTTAGGATATTGCGCTGTTATCCGGGCTTCTTGCCGGGCGTATCGCTGAATAGCGCTTGCGTTTGATAACGGCGGGGTTACGGTCTCAGGGACCGCCGGATCGGCCGGTCGGGCCCGCGCCCCGCGCGGGAGGCACGTGCGAGTCGTGCCGCCCCGGCTCCCGTGCCCGGATCGCTCGAGGACTGGACCCGCGTGACCTTTCCGCATCCGGCTCAGGGCAGCCCCAGTGATTCACTCATCAACCCTGAGGTCGACGGCGACGTCGGCATCACCGAGTTCTTCGGTCCGCCACCTCCGGCGGACGAGGTCTTCCCCGCGGCGATGTTCGCCGCGGCAGGCACAGAGGCCGGCGCGCTGTCCGATGTGATGGCCAGCCTTCCGCCCGGCCATCCCTCCGGACCGATGCCGGTCGTGCCGGTCGGCGACGGCGGCGTCCTGACGGCACCGCCACCCCCACCCCCGCCCCCTCCGCCCGAGCCGGAGCCGCCCAGGCGCCGCCGCCGGGCGGCGCTGCTCGCGAGCTTCGCGGTGGTCGCGGTCGCGGGCACGGGTGGTGTCGCGGCCTACGGTGCGGCGCACAAGACCGTCACGCTCGACGTGGACGGCAAGGTCACCACCGTCGAGACCTTCCAGGGCGACGTCGTAGGCCTCCTGGCCGACGAGGGCGTCGAGGTCGCCGGCCGGGACGCCGTGACACCCGGCCTCGACGGTGCACTGCGCGAGGGCGGCACGGTGGTGGTCCGATACGGCCACAAGGTCACGCTACGGGCCGACGGCGAGCGGAGGACCGCCTGGGTCACGGCGCTCGACGCCGACGAGGCCCTGGCCAAGCTCTCCCGGGACGCCGGCGACGTGGTCCTGATCCCGGCCCGGGCCAAGGGGAGCGTGACACTCCCCATGCGGCTCGACGCGGACGGCCCGGTGGACCTGGTGGCCGGCGGAGAGACGCAGCGTGTGGCTGACGGCGACGCGAAGCTCCCCGAGCTGCTCGCCGAGGCGGGCGTGTCGGTCGACCGGGACGACAGGGTGTTCGTCGAACGTGGCCAGGCGGACGGCCCGGACGGGCCGGCGCTCACCGTCGTCGTCCAGGAGGTGCAGAGCTCGATCGAGGAGACCGCGAGCGATCTGCCGTTCGAGACGGTCACGGCGACGGACCCGGACCACTACGAGGACCTCGGGCCGTACCTGGCGACCGACGGCGCCGTCGGCAAGCGCGTCACCTCGTGGGACGTGACCAAGATCGACGGCAAGGTCGTGGACCGGGAGAAGCTGAACAGCTGGGTCGCGCGGGCGCCCGTCGACAAGGTGATCATGTACGGGAGCAAGGCGCGGCCGGCACCCGAGCCGGAACCCGAGCCGAAGTCCACGTCGGAGCCGGACGCCAAGGCGGAGCCTGAGCCGGACTCGAAGTCCGACTCGAGGTCCAGGTCCGAAGGGGGCAAGACGGCCGCCGAACCGAAGCGGGAACCGGAGGCGAGGACCATGTCGGCCTCGGCGGGTGGTGTCTGGGCGGACCTCGCAGAGTGCGAGTCGGGCGGCGACCCCGGTGCCGACACCGGCAACGGGTACTACGGCCTCTACCAGTTCTCGCAGCCCACCTGGGAGGCGATGGGTGGTTCCGGCCTCCCGTCCGAGGCTTCCGCCGCCGAGCAGACCATGCGGGCCCGGGCGCTCCAGCAGCAGTCCGGCTGGGGCCAGTGGCCCGCATGCTCGTCGGCGCTCGGCCTCCGCTGATCCGTCGCCGGCCCGCTACCGGCCCGACACGGGTCCCCCGCAGACTTGGACGCTTGTCCTGGACGAGTGACCGAGACCACAAAGACAACTCCCCGAGATACTTGGCCGAGCGGTAACAAATCAGTTACGTTCGGTTGTCCTCGCTGGCGCGGGGGTGCGATGTGGTGTAAGCCACAAGCACCTCAACGGTGGCAGGGCGGCACTGGCCGCGGCACGTCGCGGGTAGTGCGAGACCGCCGGATCGGCCGGTCGAGACCGCGACGGCTCGCAAGAGTCGCCAGGCCCTATTCGGCCGAATCGTGGTAGGGAATCCCGCCCCAAACGGGATGCCCGCCTCGCCGCCCGTGCCCGGGACGTCCGACGACTGGACACGAGTGAACCCCCGTTTTGAGCAGCAGAGTTCTGGCTCCATCCCCAGCATCAACTCAGAGTCCGAGGCCGTGACACCTCAGGACGTCCCCGCCAGGCGTCGCCGTCGCTGGCCGCTCGTCGCCGGCCTCGCGGCCGTCGCGGTCGGCGCGTCCGGATCGGTGGCCTTCGCCGAGGCGCACAAGACCGTCACGCTCGACGTCGACGGCACATCCAAGACCATCACCACCTACGCCGGTTCCGTCGAGGGTGTGCTCGAGTCGCAGGGCGTCCGCGTGGGCGACCGCGATCTCGTGGCACCAGGAGGTGACGCCAAGCTTGCCGACGGCGACCAGATCGTCGTCCGCTACGCCCGCCAGGTCACCATGACCAACGGCGACGCGGAGCGCGACGTCTGGGTCACCGTCACCGACGCGGGCGAGGCGCTGAAGACCCTCGCTGAGCGCGGCGGTGACGTCGCCCTGGTGGCGTCCCGCTCCGGCGACCGCGTCTCGCTCCCGCTCCGCCTGAACGACGACGGCCCTGTCGCGGTCGTGGCGGACGGTTCGACCCGCGTGGTCGAGGACCACGCCGCGAGCATCGACAGCGTGCTGGAGGACGTCGAGGTCGAGGTCGACAAGAACGACCTCGTGAGCATCGTCCCCGTCACCGACCTGGCCGAGGACAAGGCGATCGACACCAAGGCCGCGAAGTCGGCCAAGGAGTCCGGTGCCGACGTCGCCGTCCAGGTGCAGCGCGTCGAGAGCAAGAAGGTCACCAAGAAGGCCGGCCTGGAATTCGACACGAAGACCGTGCAGGACGACGACCGCTACGTGGACGAGTCGGACCTGGTCCGGACCGAGGGCGAGAAGGGTGAGCGCACCCGCGTCGTCCTCGTACGCACGGTCGACGGCGAGGTCGTGCTCCGCAAGGAGCTCTCCAACAAGGTCACCAAGAAGCCGGTCGACCGCGTGGTCGTCGAGGGCACCAGGGAGCGCCCGGTCGAGAAGAAGGCCCCGGTCGAGAAGAAGGCCGAGCCCAGCACCCCGGCGCCGTCGGGCTCCGTCAAGGAGATCGGCCAGGAGATGGCCGCCGCGCGCGGCTGGACCGGCCAGGAGTGGACCTGCCTCGAGTCCCTGTGGGAGCGCGAGTCCGGCTGGAACCACCAGGCGGCCAACCCGTCGTCGGGTGCCTACGGCATCCCGCAGGCGCTGCCGGGCTCCAAGATGGGCTCTGCGGGCTCTGACTGGGCCACCAACCCCGCCACCCAGATCGAGTGGGGTCTCGGCTACATCGCGGACCGCTACGGCACGCCGTGCGGTGCGTGGGGCCACTCGGAGTCGGTGGGTTGGTACTGAGCTTCGCTGCGTCCCACCTCCGAGTGCGCTCCGCACGAACGCCTGACTCAAGGTCGCTCTCGTGCTGCGCGCACTCTCCGGCGGAACTTGCTTCGCTGCGTCCCACCTCCGAGTGCGCTCCGCACGAACGCTCCAGATAGGCTCCCCTGCATGAACGAAACCTCAAACGCCCTGCTCGGTCCCGCGGAGATCCGCGACCTGGCAGGGCGTTTGGGCGTTCGGCCCACCAAGACGCTTGGCCAGAACTTCCTGCACGACGGCGGCACGGTCCGCAAGATCGTGCGCATCGCGGCGCTGAAGCCGGGTGAACGGGTCGTCGAGGTCGGGCCTGGGCTGGGCTCGCTGACCCTCGGCCTCGTGGAGGCCGGTGCCTCCGTGGTGGCGATCGAGATCGACCCGCTCCTCGCGGGTCAGATCACCGGCACGGTGCAGGACCGGTTCCCGGGTGCCGACTTCGAGGTGGTGCTCTCCGACGCGATGGACGTCACCACCCTGCCGGGGGCTCCGCCGACGGCGCTCGTCGCGAACCTCCCGTACAACGTGGCCGTCCCGGTGCTGCTCACCATGCTGCAGCGGTTCGACTCGCTGGAACGTGTGCTCGTGATGGTCCAGGCCGAGGTGGCCGACCGGATCGCTGCCGTGCCCGGCTCGAAGATCTACGGGATCCCCTCGGTGAAGGCCGCCTGGTACGCGTCGGCCCGGCGGGTGGGGACGATCGGCCGCAACGTCTTCTGGCCCGCTCCGAACGTCGACTCCGCGCTCGTGTACCTGGAGCGCAGGGAGCCGCCGTCGACCACCGCACCGCGGGAGCGGGTCTTCGCCGTCGTGGACACCGCGTTCGCGCAGCGTCGCAAGACGCTGCGTGCCGCACTGGCCGGGCTGTTCGGCTCGGGTGCCGCGGCCGAGACGGCGCTCCGCGCCGCGGGCGTCGACCCGAGCGCACGCGGGGAGACGCTGGTGGTCGAGCAGTTCGCGCGCATAGCGGAACAGCTCCCCGACGTGTCAGGGGCACAGGTCGCTCCGGTGACCCGTGCGTCGGACAACGGAGAGGGCGTCGCGTGATCGCGCACCTCAGCGCGGCTCCGCCGCCGTCGGTCCGTGTCCGCGCGCCGGGAAAGGTCAATCTCGCGCTGCGCGTCGGGCCCGTCGGGACCGACGGCTACCATCCCCTGGCGACGATCTTCCAGGCCGTGTCCCTCTTCGAGGAGGTGACGGCCACGCACACCCCGCCAGGATCCGGAATCTCGCTGACGGTCTCCGGCCCGCAGGCCGACGCCGTCCCGACCGACGAGACCAATCTCGCCTGGCGGGCCGCCGCGCTCCTCGCCGAACGTACGGGGCTGCCTGCCGACGTCGGGCTGCACCTGACCAAGGGCGTGCCGGTCGCCGGAGGCATGGCCGGCGGGTCCGCCGACGCCGCTGCCGCGCTCCTGGCGTGCGACACGCTCTGGGATGCCGGGCTGCCCCGGCAGGAGCTGGTCGAGCTGGCCGCGGAGCTCGGGGCGGACGTGCCGTTCTCGCTGCTGGGGCACACCGCCGTCGGTACGGGACGGGGCGACCTCCTGACGCCGGCGATGACGCGCGGCGAGTTCCACTGGTGCTTCGGCACGCAGGGCAAGGGCTTGTCGACACCCAGCGTGTTCCAGCGGTTCGACGAGCTCGCCGGTCCGTCGACGCCCGACGTCGCCCCCGCCGCCGACGACACCGAGCTCATGCACGCGCTGCGCGCCGGGGACGCGGTGGCGCTCGGCAAGGCGCTGCACAACGACCTGGAGGCACCGGCGCTGGACCTGCGGCCGGAGCTCGCGGCCGTGCTGGAGGTCGCCACCGACTCGGGGGCGCTGGGCGTGGTGGTCTCCGGGTCCGGCCCCACCGTCGCCGCGCTCGGGCGCTCGCGCCAGCATGCGCTGGCGCTGGGTGCGGCATGGACGGCGGCCGACGTCGTCGACGCGGTCTGGTGCGCGACGGGCCCGGCCCCGGGCGCCCAGCTCGTCACCTCGATCTCCCGCTAGGCGATCTCCGCTGGTCAGGCTTGTCGGGACCAGGAACGGTCTCGACGAGCTCGACCGACGGACGCCTCAGTAGGCGATCTGGGGGACGAAGACGTCCTTCAGCTGCGTGCGGGCCGCGATCCACCGGGTGCGCCGCGCCGCCGTGCTGCTCTCCGTGGTCAGGACGCACTCGACCACCCGCTCGACGGAGCCGGTCATGGCGGCCAGCGCCAGCGCCGCGTTGAAGCCCCACTCCTCCAGCAGCACCTGCGCGCCGGCACCCTGGGTGAGCTGCAGCGGGGTGCTCGCCCGGCGGGCGAACGCGACCAGGGAGTCCTTGTGCGCGGCGGGGATGTCGCCCTCGACCAGGGCGCACGCGAGATCGGGCAGCAGCCCGGCCGCCGCGACGACGGCCGCCGCCACCGGACCGCTGCCGAGCAATGCCGTCCGCGACGGGTCCACGCTCGCGAGGGTCCGCAGGGCCTGCACCGCCCGGACGGCGTCGGTGAAGACGCCACGGTTGTACGGGTCGTCGAGGTCGTCCGGGGGCAGCTCGACCACCAGGTGCGCGAACCCGTCCGACGCGAGCCACTCGAGGTCACGGCCAGCGGCCCGGCCGGCAGGCCGCAGCTCGACCAGGCCCGGCAGCGTGGCGTCGGCCCGCGACGGGGTGATGAGCCGACCCGGCACAGGGCGCCCCTCGAACCCGGCGAACGTCACGGTCTCGGCAGTGAGATCCCGGGAGCGGGCAGAGGCAGCGGTCAGCACGGGCGCCACCTCGATGTCGCGGTGCGCGGCGAGGTTCTGCGCCCAGAACAGGTCGAAGTTCGCGGGCTCGTCAGTGGCAGGCGGCAGTGCCGGCGTCACCGTGACGAGCGGTAGGTCGTACTCAGGCACGGGAGACCTCCGGGGATGGGCGTGCGCAGGGAGCCTACCGCCCGGACGCGACAGGCAATTTTCCGGTTCGGGCCGACGTGCGACCGTCAGATGATCTTGCCCAGCCACGCGAGCTTGCGCGGGAACCGGTAGTCGCCGCCACCCTCGTGGTTGTTGTACGGATAGACGTCGATCTCCTTCACCACCGGTTCCGCGTGCTCCGGAGCCCAGTTGTTGAACACCGCGTACACGGTCGACGGTGGGCAGATGGTGTCCATGAGGGCCACCGAGAACAGGCCGGCCGCACGGGCCCGCCGCGCGAACGACACCCCGTCCAGGTACGAGAAGGTGCGCCAGACCTGCGCCTCGACCGCCGGGTCGCGGTGCACCGAGAGGTACTTCGTGATCTCGCCGTACGGGAGGGTGTCGGTGATGGACACCGCCCGGCGGTAGTGGCTCAGGAACGGCACGTCGGGCATCGCGGCCACGACGTCGGGCACCAGGCCCGCCACCGCGAGGCTGATGCCGCCACCCTGGCTGCCGCCGGCCACGGCGACGCGCTCCGGATCCAGCCCCGGGACGCCGCGCACCGCGTCCACGGCACGGACGGCGTCCGTGAACACACGGCGGTAGTAGTGGTCGTGCGGGTCCAGGACGCCGCGGGTCATGTACCCCGGCGACGCGGGACCTGACCCCACCGGGTCCGGCGTCGCCCCACCGGTGCCATGGCCCGACGCCTGCCCGCGGGTGTCCATCCGGAGGTGCGCGTAGCCGGCCGCCGCCCAGTGGATCTTCTCGTGGGGGAGCCCGCGCCCGCCACCGTAGCCCTCGTACTCGACCACGACGGGCAGGTCGCCGTCGGCGTGCGCGGGGCGGGTGAGCCAGGCCTTGATCGGGTGGCCGCCGAAGCCGGGGAACGTCACGTCGTCGACCACGACCTCCGTGAGCCCGATGTCGATGCGCTCCACCGTGGGCGCCCGGTCGAACGTGCGTGCCTCCGCCAGGGTCGCCGACCAGAACTCGTCGAAGTCGCCGGGCTCGTCGATCTCGGGGGCGTACCTCTCGAGATCGGACAGCGGCATGTCGAACTGGGCCACGTGGGTGCTCCTCGGCGTAGTCGAAACCGGCTCGACGGCGGGCCCTCCGGGGCGGGGTCGCCGTCGACGGTGGACAGCGTAACCGCGGCCTCCGACATCGAACAGAGGCCGTTCGGCGCACGCCCCGCCCGCCGGTCGGCCGACCCGTGTCCGACCCGGGGCCCGCGGCGAACTACGCTTCTTGGGTGGCACATCTCCTCGGTGCGGACGGCATCGCGCTGACCATCGGTACTCGCACCCTCCTGTCCGGCGTCTCCCTCGGCCTCGACGACAACGACCGCGTCGGCGTCGTCGGGCCCAACGGCGCGGGCAAGTCCACCCTGCTGCGCATCCTCGCGGGCACCTCGCAGCCCGACGCCGGCCGGGTCACCCGGGTGGGTGGCTCCACCCTCGGCATGCTCGACCAGCGCGACGAGCTGGCCGAGGACGCCACGGTGCTCGACATCGTGCACGGCGACGCGGAGACGCACGTCTGGGCCTCCGACGCCCGGGTCCGCCAGGTGCAGGAAGGCCTGCTCGCCGACATCGGCTGGGACTTCCCGGTCGTGAAGCTCTCCGGCGGCCAGCGCCGCCGCGTGGCGCTCGCGGCCCTGCTGGTGCAGGACCCGGACGTGCTCCTGCTGGACGAGCCCACCAACCACCTCGACGTCGAGGGCGTGGCCTGGCTCGCCACCCACCTGCGGGAGCGGTACGGGCGTCCGGGCGCGACCGGCGCCCTCGTGGTCGTGACGCACGACCGCTGGTTCCTCGACGAGGTCTGCACGCGCATGTGGGAGGTGCGCGGCGACGACACCGGCGCCATCGACGGGTACGAAGGCGGCTACGCGGCCTACATCCTGGCGCGCGCCGAGCGAGCCCGGCAGGCGGCGACAGCAGCGGAGAAGCGCGACAACCTGCTGCGCAAGGAGCTCGCGTGGCTGCGCCGCGGTGCGCCCGCGCGGACGTCCAAGCCGAAGTTCCGGCTCGACGCCGCGTCCGCGCTGATCGACGACGAGCCGCCGCCGCGGGACTCGATGGAGCTGACCCGCATGGCGACGCGGCGGCTGGGCAAGGACGTGCTGGACCTGGAGTCCGTCAGCGTCACGGTCCCCGGCAAGGTGCTGTTCGACGACGTGACCTGGCGCCTCGGCCCCGGCGACCGGTACGGCGTCGTCGGCGTCAACGGCGCGGGCAAGACGACGCTGCTCGCGCTACTCTCCGGCCGCCGCTCGCCCGACTCCGGGCGGGTCAAGCGGGGCAAGACCATCCACGTCCGGGAGCTCTCGCAGGACGTCACCGAGCTGGACGAGCTCGGGGGCCTCACTGCGGTCGAGGTGGTCGAGCAGGAGAAGGGCCGGGTGGTCGTCGACGGCAAGGAGCTCACGGCGTCGCAGCTCACGGAGAAGCTCGGCTTCACGCGGGAGCGCGCCTACACGCCGGTGCGCGACCTGTCCGGCGGCGAGCGACGTCGGCTCCAGCTGTTGCGCCTGCTGGTGGCCGAGCCCAACGTGCTGCTGCTCGACGAGCCCACCAACGACCTCGACACCGACACGCTCGCCGCCGTCGAGGACCTGCTGGACGGCTGGCTGGGCACGCTGATCGTCGTCTCGCACGACCGGTACCTGCTGGAGCGGGTGGCGGACCGGCAGGTCGCGCTGCTCGGCGACGGGACCATCCGCGACCTGCCCGGTGGGGTCGAGGAGTACCTGCGGCTCCGGGCGGCGGCCAAGGCCGCAGGGGCCTCGGCCTCCGGCACTCCGGCCGGGGCGGGCACCGGTTCCGGCGGCGGTCCGGCGCGCGCGGGCTCGGCGGTTGGCGGTCCGGCCGGTGGCGGCGCGACGTCGGGGGCTGCCGCGACGGCGTCGGGCGGCGACGAGGCGCTCTCGCAGCGGGACATTCGCGCCGCGAAGAAGGAGGCCTCCCGAATTGAGCGCCGCCTTGCGAAGATTGCCCAGAAAGAGGCCGAGCTGCACGAGACCATCGCACAGCAGGCAACGGACTATCAGGCTGTCGCCCGGCTGGACGCGGAGCTCCGCGACCTGGCGAGCGAGCGCGACGAGCTCGAGGCGGCCTGGTTGGAAGCGGCGGAGGTGGCGGGATGACCGACAACGATCAGACACCGCTCGACGGGGTGGACCGAGCCCTCGTCGACGCACTGCGCAAGGACGGGCGCACGACGCTCGCGGTCCTGTCCGAGATCTCGGGCCTGTCGCTGTCCGCGGTACAGGTGCGGGTGCGCAAGCTCGAGGCCCGCGGCGTCATCACGGGCTACCGGGCTGTGGTGAACGCGGAGGCGGTAGGGCTGCCGCTCGCCGCGTTCATCGAGATCACGCCGTTGGACCAGGCGCAGGAGGACGACGCGCCCGAACGGCTGCGGGGCATGCCGGGCATCGAGTCCTGCTACTCGGTGGCGGGCAACGCGAACTACCTGCTCACCGCACGGGTGGCGTCCCCGCGTGCGCTCGAGGAGCTGCTTGGCCGGATCCGTCGCACGGCGAAGGTCTCGACACGCACGACAGTGGTGCTCCAGACCTACTTCGAGGGCCAGATGACCGAGCCGGTGATCGACCAGGGCTACTACTTCAAGGACGCGTTCGACGTGTTCCGTGCGCATGCGGAGGACCTGTTCTGCGTGACGGCGTGGGGTCTGACCGAC
>NZ_JBEZZF010000017.1:0-86424 GCF_040639055.1 Promicromonospora sp. NPDC023987
GGCCTGCGGCCCTGACTCGGCGTACCGAGTACGTCGAGTCAGGGCCGCAGGCCCGTCCCCTTCGTTCATCCGGCCCCCACCGAGCGCGGGGCGAGGCGGTCAGCGGCCGGCGAGCTCCGCCAGCCGTTCCGCCCAGCGGTCGAGCAGCGCATCCACCGTCTCGACGCCGACGTCGGTGCGCGGCATGCGCGCGCGGACCGCGACTCCCTCGTCCGTGCGGGAGACCCAGAGCTGCAGGTCGTCGGCCCGGGTAGCCGCCGAGACGTGGTGCGCCCGCCGCTGGGCCGCCGCGGCGTGGCCCGGCAGCCGCCGGTAGTCGAGGTAGGACACCTGGAAGATGTCCGTCCGCGGGAGCCGCAGCGGCGTCGGCAGCGACCCCACCACCTGCTCGAGCGGCACCGCGGACAGCTCGCGCGCGGCCCGGAGAGCCTTGCCCGTCGCAGCGAGCGCCGTGTCCGTCACGCCGCCGGTCCCGACGTCGGCCCCCGTCCCGACGTCGGCCCCCGCGGCGACGTCGATCCCCGCCCCCGCGGCGGAGTCGGCCGCGATGCGCAGCGGCACCGTGGTGGTGTGCCAGCCGACCGCCCGGCGTGCCGCGTCGTCGGCGCGGGTGTGCACCGGCAGGAGCGTCCGCAGGACGGCGGGCCCGCCGAGGTCCGCCACGGCCCGGGCGAGCGTGGCCAGCACGGCGGCCGACGTCGACGCGCCGGCCGTCCTGGCGTGCATCGCGACGGCGTCCGCGGTCGCGGCGCCGGCCAGCGACCGCAAGACGGTGCGCTGTGGGACGCGGGCGCCGTCGGGCACGCCGAGCGGGAGCGGGAAGGTGGGCAGCGCCCAGCCCAGGTCGCGCAGGAACCCGTGCCAGGTAGCGAGCCGCGGGTCGTCGGCGGCCACGGGCGCTGGGCAGGCCGGGTCGTCCGGCACCGGTCGGTCCACCCCCTGCCGGCCAGCCGACCGCTGGTCTGCCACCGGCCGGCCCGGCGGCACCACCGCCACACCGGACCGCGCGAGAGCGTCCCCCGCGTGCGCGGCGTACCGCGCCGCCAGCTCGTCGACGACGACGGTGGTGGACCAGGCGTCGGTGTGCAGGTGATCCATGCCGAGCACGACGGTGGACCGGTCCGGGCGGCTGATCACGGCGGGCAGGAAGGCCGGATAGCCGAAGGGCGCGCACCGCCGGCCGAGCTCGGCCACCAGGTGCTCGCGGGTGGCCTCGACCGTACGGGTGGCCGGCCCGTCCTGGCGGTGCCAGACGAGCCGGGTGGGATCGTGCCGCACCAGGCCGACGCCGTCCGCCGCACCTCCCGCCGTGCCGGACGCGCCAGGCTCGCTTCGGGGACGGCGGATCGCCTCCACCCGGAGCACGGGGTGCGCGGCCACCAGGTCGCGGAAGGCGGCCTCCAGCGCGCCGAGGTCCACGGGGCCGTCGACGTCGAACGCGGCGGCGATCCACACGCTCGACTCGCCCGTCTCGGCGCCGAGGAGGTGGTTGCGCTGGTTGAAGGTCATCGACGCGGCGACCGGCGCCCGGTCCGCACCCGGCCGCACGTCCCACAGGACCAGCCGGCCGGGCGCAGGCGCCCAGAGGTCAGCCGAGACGACCCGCACCGCTCGCCTCCAGGCGCTCGTCCCAGGCGCTGCGGACCGGCTGGGACGCCCCGGCGGCGGCCTCGAACGTGGCGGTCAGCTCGGCGATGTAGCGGTCGACGGCGGCCTGCGCCGCCGGGGCGTCCGGGGTCTGCGTGACGAGGTACAGCCGCTCGTGGTCGCGGTTGACCCACAGGGAGGCGTTGGCGGTGCGGCCCTCCCCGGTGAAGTGCAGCCCGCGGTCGTAGGCAGGCCGCCCGACGCCGGGGAACCGCCGCAGGTCCAGGTAGCTGATCAGCTGCGGGCTGCCGAGGGAGGCGGGGTCGAGCACGCCGTCCGCCAGCATGACGCCGAGGGCCGCGTGCACCGGGACGGCCGCTACCTTCCTGGCCAGCCGGAACGCCGCGTTCGCCGCGGGCAGGACGTCGGTGAACGACGCCGGAGCACCGCCGTGGGCCACGGGGAACATGACCGGGGCGAAGTTGCACAGCCAGCCCTGGGCGGTCTCGAACCCGGGCCCGCGCGTGCCGACCACGGTGACGCCGAACCAGTCGGTCGCCCCGGTCAGCCGGGCGTCCGTGACCGCGATCCCGGCGAACACCGCGCCGGTGGTGCGCGCCCCGTGGGCGGCCGCCAGCTCGTCCAGACGCGCGAGGCCGCCGGCGTCGAGGAGGGTCGCGGACCGGATCCGCACGGGCGCGGTCTCCCCCGGCGCCAGCCCGAGGTCGAGCGCGAAGCCGGGCAGCCTCCCGTCGTGCGTGGCCACGGCGTCCGCCCAGGCCTGGATCTCGGGGGCGTCCGCGGGGGTCTCGGCGGCGAGGGCGTGCTCCGCTCGCGCGTGGTCGAGGAAGGAGCCGGCGGTGTGGGGTCTCGACAGGCTCGACCAGCGGGCATCGGGTATGAGCTCCTCCGCGTACAGCTCCTCGAGCTCGCTGAGCACCATCAGCTGCGACGCGCCGTCGGTGAACGCGTGGTCGCACCCCCAGAACAGGCCGAAACCGTCGTCGGTGGCCACGGCGCCGAGGGCGAACGGCGCCCAGGAGTCGGGGCGGCACGCGGCGTCGAACGTCTCGGTCAGGTGGGTGGTCACCCAGTCGTCCCACGATCGGCCGGGCACCGGGGAGAAGGCCGGGACCTCGACCGTCTCGAAGCCGATGACCTCAGCGGGCACCAGATGCCGCACGGGTGGGCCGCCGTCGGTGCACGCGTCGACGTCGAACCAGGTGCGCAGCCCCTCGTGCCGCCCGACCAGCCGGGTCAGCGCGCGGGCCAGCGCGGGCCCGTCGAGCACGCCGTCGAGGTGGGTCGCGGTGCCGGTCCAGGCGCGGTGCCGCCCGTCGGCCGCCCGGCGGGCGGCGAAGGCGCGCAGGTGGTCACCCTGGAGGAACGACGGCGGTCCGGGATCCACCGGGGCCGACGCCGCCGCGGCGAGCGCCTCCGCCGTCGGCCGCACGTGCAGCACCTGACCGGGCTGCGTGGTCCACGTACCCATCGCGCCGAGGATCATGCGACCGCCTCCCGCAGACCGGCCGACCCGAGGGCCCGGAAGTACCCGCGCAGCTCCTCGATCAGCGCGTCCATCGCGGCGTGCGCCTCGGGGGTGTCCGGGTACCGGGTGGAGACGTTGAGCCCGTCGTGGGTGCGCAGGAACCACAGGTAGAGCTCGTCGGTGCCGTACGCGGGGCTGCGCAGGGTCCTGGCCTGCCAGGTGCTCCAGCGCTCCGCGCCCGGCACGAACCGGGTGTCGACATAGGACACGGCGAAGTGCGGGCCGTCGGTGATGCCCCCCAGCTCCGCGATCCGCGCGAACGAGTACCGGACCAGGGGCTTGCCGGCCAGGACCGCCGCGTGCACGCGCTCGACGGTGGCCGTGAGCGCGTTGCCGTCGATCACGCGCGCCGGGCCGTCCCGGCCGGCGTCGACGTCGCGCAGCACCGGGTCGACGTCCTCGAGGTCGAGGTCGACGGGGCACAGGCCCACGTACCAGCCGACGGCGGCCGCGTGCTGCGGCGCGTACCGGGTGTGCATCGGCAGGACGAACCGCAGCCGGCCGAGCCCGTGCACCCGCCGCGCGGCGTGCGCGAACGCGGCCAGCACCCCGGACTGGGCCGACGCACCGCGGGCCCGGCTGCGGGCGCTCAGGTCGTCGGTCTGCTCGACGGTGGCCAGCCACGCCGACCGGGAGGCCTGCGGGCGGCCCGCCTCGTCGGCGTCGGCGGCGGGACGGGTGACGCCGTCCGTGCCGTAGCGGGGAAAGGCCGCGTCGGGCCCGAGGAAGTCGAGCCAGCGGCGCACGGGCTCGCCGTCGGCGGCGAGCGTCATCGCGAGCTTGCGGTCCTCGGCCGAGAAGTCCACGTGGGAGCCGACCTCCAGCGCACGCAGCTCGGCGTCGGCCACGCCCCGGCGCGCGGCGTCGTACAGCGAGACGATCTCCTCGAACCAGAGGAGCTGGGAGTAGGCGTCCATCACGGAGTGGTCGGCGCCGAACGCGAGCACGAAGTGGTCGGCGCCGGCCGGCTCGACGCTCGCCAGGACGCAGTGGGGCCAGGCGGTGGGTGAGACGTCGGCGAGCAGGCTCGGGAGCAGGGCCGTCACCTGGTCGACCGTCAGGTCGCCGACGACCAGGTCCCGGACGGCGACGGCCTCGGCGGGCGCCGTCACCCGGCGCCAGCCCTGGTCCGCGACGCGCGTGACCGTGGTGCGCAGCACCTCGTGCCGGCACATCCAGGCGTGGATCGCGCGGCGTAGCGGCTCCGGCTCGTACGGGCCGGGCACGCGCAGCACGGACCCGATCCAGGAACCGGGCTCGGAGTCGCGCAGGTGCGCCTCGTGCCCCGGGGACAGGTCTCGCGGGTCCTGCTGCCAGCGCCCGGCGTCGGCGCGCGGCGTCCAGGACGTCACGGTCCCCGCCGGCAGGTCGTAGGCCGAGAGCTCGGTGTATTCCATGCGGTCGGGTCCCTCGATCGATCTGTGGGCACGGCCAGCACGACGTCGGACGAGTTCCGCGGTCCCCTTGCGGCGACCTTTATACCGGATATAGCGGGTGAAAGTCAGCCTCATGGGTATGGTTCACCCGAATAAGACGACTGCCCCTGGGCCGGGGCGCCCGAGACGGAGGAATGCGTGCCGAACCCGCCGCCCGCACTACGGCTGCAGTTTGCCGACGACATGTTCCTGCGCCGGCACGACGGCGAGACCAGCCCCGCCGTGAACCAGGTGCTGTGGCGCCTCGACGGGCCGTACGACGCCGAACGCCTGCGTGACCTGGCCGAGGCCGTCGCCGCCGGGTCGCTCCACCGGCGCGTGGTGCGCGCCCGGGTGCCCGGCGCACGGCACCGCTGGGCGCCCGCCGGCACCCTGCCCGTCCTCGACCTGCAGACGGCGGCCGTGCCCGAGGGCTCGATCGGGACCTGGGCCCAGGCGCAGGCCGACCTCCCGCTCGACCCGGCACACGGGAGCTCCTGGCGGCTGGCCGCCGCCGACGTCGTGCCGGACGGCGCTGCCGCGGTCGGCGGCGGGATCGTCTCCCTCACCTGCGCGCACGCCGTCGCGGACGGCGCCGCGCTGATCGACGCGCTCGTGCGCGCCTCGACGCACGCCGACCCGATAGCCGTCCCCGCGCCCGAAGGCGGGCCCCGGGCGCTCCTGGCGGACGCCGCCGACGCCGCCGCGCAGGCTGCCGCCGTCGCGCGCTGGGCGCAGGCCAGAGCGCGACAGGCCGCCCGGGAGCGCCGCGCGCCCGGACCGACACCGACGGCCGACCCGACCCCGTCGGTCGACCCGACCGCGACGGCCACGCCAGCCCCGTTGGACCCCGGCTGGCGCGCCCCCGTGCTGCACCTTGAGCTGCCGGCCGACCGGGTCGCCCGGGCCGCCGCCGAGCACGGCGGCACGCCCAACACGTGGTTCGTGGCGTTCCTCGCCCGGCTCGTGCACGCCACCGGCCGGTTCCCTGGCGAGCCGGTACCCGTCGCGCTGCCCGTGTCCACGCGCGGCGAGGAGGACCCGCGGGCCAACTCCACCAAGATCGCCCGCGTGACGGTCCCTGCCGACGTGCTGGCCGCGCGCGACCTGGGCTGGGTCCGGGCGGCCGCCAAGGAGGCGTACACCGCCGTCGGGCGGCCTGATCCTGGCGTGGCTCCCGTACCGCTCGAGCTGGTGCAGATGCTGCCCGACCCGGTCGTGAGCCGCCTGCCCCAGCCGCCGGTCGCCGCGGCCCTGGCGTCCAACCTCGGCACGCCGCCCGACGGGTACACGCAGGCGCCGGGCGGCGTGGTGCGCGCGGTCGCCACCCTGTCGCACTACCAGGGCGCCTCCGCCGCCGAGCTGCGCGCCGCCGGTGGCGGGCTGGTCGCCTTCTGCACCACCACGGGCCGGACGACGACGCTCAGCGTCGCGGCACTGGACCCCGACCGGGTGCCCGACGCCGAGACGTTGCGCCGCCTCGTGCTCACCGAGACGGACGGCTGGCAGATCCCGGCGGTGCTCTGGTGAGGGGCGGCTCAGGCTCGGCCGGAGCTCGTTATCGCGTCGGCGGCAGCGGCGACCGCCCGGTCGGGCGGCACGAGGCGCGACCCGAGGGCGGCGGCGCGCGCCGCGGTGGCGTCGTCGAGCACCTCGGCCAGGGCCCCGGCGAGGACGCCCGGCCGCGTCAGGGTGCTCGCGCGGCGTGCGACGCCGACCCCGGCGTCCCGCAGCAGGCCGCCCCACATCGGCTGGTCGGCGGAGTACCAGCCGACCACGGCGGGCAGCCCGGCCCGCAGCACGGCCGCCGTGGTGCCCGCGCCGCCGTGGTGCACGGCGGCACGGCAGCGGGGGAGCACCGCCGCGTGGTCGACTGCGCCGACGACCCGCACGCGCTGCTCGTCCGCGCCCGCGCCGTCGGCCCCACCAGCCCCGCTCGCCCCGCCGGCCGCCGTGAAGTCGTTCCACCCCGCGCTGACCAGAGCCCGCGCCCCGAGGTCGGCGCACGCCGCGTCGACGGCGGCGAGGAGCCCGGGCGGGTCCGCCACCGGCATGGAACCGAATCCGACGTAGACGGGCGGGTCGCCCGCGTCGAGCCAGGCACCGAGGCCCGCCTCGGGACCGGTGTCCGTACCCGACCCGGTCTCCCGGAGGCGGGCGCGAGCGGCGTCGTCCAGGGCCAGAAAGCCGGTCAGGGGGCGGCGCGGGCCCCACTCGCCGGCGAGGCCGGGGACGAGCGCCGGGTCGTAGGCCTGGACCTCGACCACCCCGGCGTCGCGCAGGCGGGCCGGCAGGTGCACCCGCGTCGGCGCCAGGGCGAGCTCGCCGCGCTGATCGTTCTCGGCGCGCCGGGTCAGGTCCCAGCGGACCCGCTCCCCCAGCGCCCAGGCCGCCCGGGTGGCGCCCGGCCCGCGCAGCCCGCTCACCGGCGACACCACGGCGTTGGCCCGGACCGGGCAGTAGTGCAGGGCCGCCATACCGAGGCCGCGGCGCTCGGCGACGGCGGCGGCGACCTCCTGCCCGAGCAGCCCGGTCACCACCGTGTCGGCGCCGCCGACGTCGTCCAGCAGCGCCAGCAGACCCGTGCGCAGCTCGTCCCAGCCCGCCGACGCGACCGCCCGCAGAGCCCGCGCCCGCCGCACGAGGTGCGCGGAGCGCATGTCCCGCCGCACGAGGTCGGACCCCAGCAGCGCCGCCGAGTCGATGCCGAGCGGCACCGGGTCCAGGCCCAGCCGCTCGGCCAGCGGCACGAGGTTGGGCGCCACGCCGGTCACCACCTCGTGCCCGCGGCGGCGCAGCTCCAGGCCGACGGCGAGGGCCGGCTGGACATCTCCTCGACTGCCCACCAGGGCCAGGACGTGACGCACGCGCGCACTCTACTCACCCGCCGCCCACCCTCAGGCCACCCCACCTGCCCCGCACCGGAGGCCCCGTGACCAGCCCAGCGATCATGAACGACCCGACGGCCAGCAACCGCCTCACCTACGACGACGACCTCTTTCTGCGCACCCGGCGGGTGCTCGGCGTAGCGGTGGTGAACCAGACCGTCTGGCGCCTGCCCACCCCGCTGGACGCCGCCGCCGTGCGCGCGCTGCATCGTGGCCTCGCGGACGGTCCGCTGCAGCGCGTGGTCCGGCCGGGCCGTCTCCCCGGAGCGCGGGCCCGGTGGTCCGCCTCCAGCCTGTCGCTGGACCCGCTGGTCGAGTCCACCCCCGTGCCCGACGACGCCGTGCTCACCTGGGCGGACCGGCAGGCCCGGGCGAACCTCGACCCGGAGACCGGCCCCACCTGGGTTCTGGCAGCGGCGCCCACGGCGGGCGGCGGCAGCGTGCTCAGCTACGTGACGTCGCACGTGGTGGCCGACGGCGGGATGCACGTCGGCGCGCTCCAGGCCGCCGTCGCCGCCGCGGGCTTCCGGGCGGACGACGCCGGGGTGTTCGCCTCGGCGTCGGGCATCCGTCGCCTGCCCAGGGAGGGCGAACGCATCCGGACCGGCCTGGTGGCCGACCTGCGCGACGCCACCGGCCAGGCCCGCGCGGCCGTCGGCGGTCTGCGGCACGCGGCCCGCCAGGGCCCGGTGCCGCCGGTGCTGGCGCAGCAGTCGGCGGACCGGCCCCGGCCCGCACCCCGCACCGACGACGCACAGCCGGCCAGCCCTCCGGTCGTCGTCGTCGACACCGACGCGTCGACCTGGCACCGCGCGGCGCACGCGGCCGGCGGTACGGCGAACAGCCTGCTGATCGCGGTGTGCACGGAGATCCTGCTCGCCGCGGGTGCCGCGACGGCCGGCATGCCGGTGCGCGTGTCGGTGCCGGTCAGCCTCCGCGGCAAGGGCGACCTGCGGTCCAACGCGACGTCCGGCGTCTCCATCGCCGTCGACACCACGGTGACCCCGGCACCGGAACGGGCCGGGGTGGTGGCCGACATGGCGCAGATCCGGGCCGGTGCCGCGGCGGCGTTCCGGGGCCTGACGTCCGGCACCCGGGTGGATGCGCTCGGGCCGCTGAAGCCCCTCCTGCAGATGGTGCCCGATGCCGTCGCCAAGCACGCCGCGCGAGACGCCACCGCGCCGCTGTGCCTCGCCTCGAACCTGGGCAGGCTGCCCGCGACCTTCGCGGCGCCGCTGGGCGTGCCCGCCTCCAGCGTATTCATGCGCGGCGTGACGCAGGGCCTGACCCGCGGGCGGCTGCGTCAGATGCGCGGGGGCCTGGACTCCTGGTGGTCGGAGCACGACGGCGTGGCGACGCTCGTGGTGCTCGGGCTGGACGACGAACGGCTCGGCGAGACCGGCCAGGTGCGGGCCGCCGTCGAGGCCGTGTACGCGAGGTACGCCCTCCCGACCCGCTTCTGGTGACCCTCTTACGCTGGCAGGTGGATCGGCGGGGTCGGAGGGGCCTCCGGGGTCGGCGCAGCCGCGGGCCCGGCAGTACGCCGGCCCCGGAGCGTCGCCAGCACGCCGGCCGACGCCGCGGCGAACGACAGCGCCCCGAACCCGGTGGCCCAGCCGTCCAGGTCGATCGTCACGGCGAAGGCGACGATCGCCGCCACCGGCCCCATCATGCCGAGGAGCACCGAGTAGCGGGTCAGGCGAAGGGCTCGGGCCGTCCGCGCGACACACCAGCCGACGCCGGCCCAGGTGAGCAGCGTGAGGGCCGCACCGCCGAGCGAGGCGAACACCTCGCCGGCGTTCTGGGCACCGTCGGGGGGCCCGAAGTAGAAGAGCTCCGTGGTCGCGACGAGCACCAGGAACCCCACGATCGCGACCGTTCCGGTCACGAGAGAGCGTGTCAACACTCGGCCTCCGCACTGAGGGACTACACCGGGCTTTCCTGGCGTACCCCTTTATACCAACCCGTTACCGCGCCATGTCAGCGCGTCACTTTCAATTCACCCACACATGACGACCCGAAAGCAAAAGGCACCGGCGTGACGCGGGGATCAGCGTACTCATAGTGCCTGAACTATGAGCTCCACCTGGTCCTTCGCATCTCCGAACAGCATGGCGGTGTTCTCGCGGAAGAACAGCGGGTTCTGTACGCCCGCGTAGCCCGTCGCCATGGATCGCTTGAAGACGACCACCTCGCGAGCCTGCCACACCTCGAGCACCGGCATGCCCGCGATCGGCGACGCCGGGTCGTCCTGTGCTGCCGGGTTGACGGTGTCGTTGGCGCCGATCACCAGCACGACGTCGGTCCCGGGGAAGTCGCCGTTGATCTCGTCCATGCCGAGCACCTGGTCGTAGGGCACCTTGGCCTCGGCGAGCAGCACGTTCATGTGCCCGGGGAGCCGGCCGGCGACCGGGTGGATGCCGAACCGCACGACGGTCCCGCGGGCCGTGAGCCGGGCCACCAGGTCCGCCACGGGGTACTGGGCCTTCGCCACTGCCATGCCGTAGCCGGGCACGACGATCACCGAGCGGGCGGCGGTCAGCCGGTCGGCCACCTCGAGCGCCGTCGTCTCGCGGTAGGAGCCTGGTTCGACGGCGCCACTCTGGACGGCGGCGCCCGTCTCGGCACCGAACCCGCCCAGGATCACGCTCACGAACGACCGGTTCATCGCGCGGCACATGATGTAGCTGAGGATCGCACCCGACGACCCGACGAGCGCGCCCGTGATGATGAGCAGGTCGTTCCCCAGCATGAACCCGGCGGCGGCCGCCGCCCAGCCGGAATAGGAGTTCAGCATCGAGACGACGACGGGCATGTCGCCGCCGCCGATCGCCGCCACCAGGTGCCAGCCCAGCGCCAGGGCCACCACCGTCATGAGCAGCAGGGGGAAGACGCCCGACCGGCCCGCCGCGAGGAACCACCAGAGCAGTCCGGCGCTCAGCACGACAGCGCCCAGGTTGAGCCAGTTGCGACCCGGGAGCATGAGCGGCGACGACCTGAGCCGACCGGACAGCTTGCCGAACGCCACCACGGAACCGGTGAACGTCACGGCCCCGATCAGCACGCCGAGGAACACCTCGACGAGGTGCACGGCACCGCCCGAGCCCGTCGGCTCGGACAGGTAGGACCCGAGACCCACGAGCACCGCCGCCGCGCCCACGAAGGAGTGCAGCAGCGCGATGAGCTCCGGCATCTGCGTCATCTCGACGGTCCGCGCCCGCCAGGTGCCCACGGCGGCGCCCACCAGGAGCACCAGGAGGATCAGGCCCGCCGTCTGGCCGACGGGCCGCTCGGACCGGGCCAGCGCGAGCGCTATGGTCGCCGCCAGGGCGAGCCCCATGCCGGCCATGCCGAGCAGCACGCCGCGTCGTGCGGTCTCCTGCTTCGACAGCCCGGCCAGGGACAGCACGAACAGCACCGCCGCCACGAGGTAGACGGCCTGGACCACTGACTCGACGCTCATCGGGCGCTCCCGTCGGTCGGGGCGCCACGGCGGAACATCCCGAGCATGCGGTGGGTCACGAGGAACCCGCCAAAGATGTTGATGCTCGCGACCGCCGACGCGAGCACGGCCAGCGTGGTCACCACCGGGTCGGACGAGCCGATCTGCAGCATCCCGCCGACCAGGATGATGCCGGAGACGGCATTGGTCTGAGACATCAGCGGGGTGTGCAGAGCGTGGCTGACGTGCGAGATCACGTAGAACCCGACCACGACGGCGAGTGCCAGCACCGTGAAGTGCGCGACCTGGTCGGCGGGTGACGCGGCCACGGCGAGCACGGCAAGCACTGCGCCGAGCCCGAGCAGCCCGTTCCGGACCGCCGGCCTCGCCGGCTTCGGTGGTAGAGCTTGATTCGCTGGTCGAGCTTGTCGAGGCCCTGACGAGGTCTCGACAGGCTCGACCGACGAAGCGGGCCTCACCTGAGCAGGCGCGGACACCGTCACCGGCGGCGGTGGCCACAGCACCTCGCCGCCGGCGGCGACGGTCATGCCGCGCACGACGACGTCGTCCGGGTCGAGCGCGAGGCGACCGTCGCGATCGGGCGTGCCGAGCTGGACCAGGTTGGCGACCGCCGTTCCGAGGAGCTCGGAGGTGTGCCGGGGCATGCGGTCGGGCAGGTCCGTGTAGCCGAGGATCACCACGCCGTTGGGGCTGACCACCCGCTCCCCCGGCACGGTGAGCTCGCAGTTGCCGCCGCCGGGCGCCGCGAGGTCGACGATCACGCTGCCGGGCCGCATGTTCGCGACCATCTCGGCGGTGATGGTGGTCGGCGCGGTGCCGCGCACGAGCGCCGTCGTGACGACGATGTCGGCGGCGGCCGTCTCGACGGCGTACGCGCGCAGCGCCGCCGCCTCCTGGCCGGTGGTGAGCGCCGAGGCGTAGCCGTCGGCGCTGACCTGCTGTGCGGCATCGTCGGCCTGGACGACCGTCGCGCCCATGGACTCGATCTGCTCCGCGACCTCTGGCCGCACGTCGAAGGCGCGCACGCGGGCGCCGAGGCTGCCTGCCGCGCCGATCGCCGCGAGCCCGGCCACGCCCGCACCGATCACGAAGACGCCCGCTGGCGGTGTGGTGCCTGCCGCGGTGACCTGGCCGGAGAACATGCCGCCGAACTCGGCTGCCGCCTCGACCACCGCGCGGTACCCCGCGACGTTCGACAGGGCGCTCAGCACGTCGAGCGACTGCGCCCGCGAGATGCGCGGCACGGCGTCCAGTGCGAAGGCGGTGACGCCGCGGTTGGCGAGCGCGCGCACCAGGTCAGGGCGGGCGGCGGGGGCGATCTGAGCGATCAGGACCGCGCCGATCCGCAGCCCGTCCGGGCCCCGTGCGCCCGGCCGCAGGCCCGCGGGGCCTGGTGTGGCCAGCGCATCCGGCGCCCGGGTGATCGCCACGATGTCGGCGGCCCACGCCTCGGCGTCGGGCACGACGACGGCGCCTGCCGCCTCGTACGCCGTGTCGGGGAAGCCCGCGCCGGCTCCGGCGCCGGCCGCGACGGACACGCCGTAGCCGAGCCCGACCAGCCGGGCGGTGGTCGTCGGGGTGGCGGGCACGAGCGGCCCGCCGTCGTCCGGGATACCGATGCGCATGTGGCCCTCCTCGCTCACGTGCGCAACCTACCGCCTGACCTCACCGATCCAGGCACGTCAGCGGCTATGCCGACACCACCGGCGAGGGAAAGGTGACCGGGAGGCGCACCGGCTGACGGATCCACAGCGTCTGGTCCCAGGTGACGTCGTCGGCGGGGATCCGGAGCACGACGTCGAGCCGGCGCAGGATCGTCTCGACGGCGATCCGGGCGATCACCCGGGCCGTGCGGGGCGCCGGGCACGCGTGCGGTCCGGTGCCGAACGACACGTGCGCGCGGCTGCCGACGTGGTCCCACGGGTCGCCGGTGTCCATCCGCGGGTCGGTGTTCGCGGCGTGGATCGCCAGGACGAGCGGGTCGCCGGCGGCGATGAGCTTGCCGTCCAGCACGATGTCCTGGCGGGCGAAGCGGGGCAGGGTGTGAATGGTCGGGGTGGAGCGCCAGAGCACCTCGTCCATCGCGTTGTCCAGGTCGATGCGGCCACCGTGCAGCCGGCCCGAGAACCGTGAGTCGGTGAGGGTCAGCAGCAGGGTCTGCGCCACCCAGGCCGTCAGCGTCAGGTTCCCCGAGTAGGCGACGATCAACAGGGTGTGCGCCACCTCGAGGTCGTCCCGCATGTTCGGGTGCGCGGCGAGGGAGCTCGCGAGGTCACGCTGGGGGAGCTTGCGACGGACCGCCACGAGGTCGCTGAGCAGGCGGTCGACCTCGGCCACGGCGGGCGCCGCGTCGGTACCGCCCCCGGCGACCCGGCGGGTCAGGTCGAACAGGCGCTGCCCGTCCTCCGGGTCGAACCCGATCATGTCGGCGATCACGAGGAACGGGACCACCGACGCGTACTCGAGCATGAGGTCAGCGCGGCCGCGGTCCTCGAAGCGGTCGATGAGCAGGTTGCAGAAGGAGCGCACCTTCGCGGCGGTGATGCCCTCGGAGAGCTGCTCGAACGCGTCGTCGAGCGGTTCGCGCAGGCGCTGGCGCAGCGCGCCGTCGGCGTGGTTGGCGGCGAAGCGCTGCTGTGACGTGAAGACCGGGCGCAGGCCCGACGTCGCGGGCAGGCCGCCGCGCGCGTGCCCGTTCCAGGTCCGCGGGTCCGTGGCGAAGAGGTGCTCGTTGCGCATGACGTCGTAGACGAGCCGCTGCCCCATCACCAGCCACGCGGGGACACCGGGCTCCAGGTCGACCGGAGCCACCTCACCCCACTCGCGCTGGAGCTCGTCGTAGAACTCGCGGGGGTCCCGCAGGGCCGACGCGCGCACCAACGGCTTGCGGCGCGAGACGTCACCGAGCCGGACGGGGCTGACGCTCGGCCAGGGGCGGTCCTGCGGGCCGCGCATGTCACCGAGCAATGTGGCCGGACCTCTCGGAGTGGGAGACCGGCCCGTGCCGGCGGGCCGAGAGCGTGCCAGGTACTTGCCGGATATGACCTAGTTCAGGTAAATTCATTGATTCGCCGTATCTGTGCATCATCGTCGATCGCCCAGGGTGAACCCACCCGTGTTCCCGACTGGCATCGTGACCTCGGCCGCGCCCGTGGCTACGATGACTGCGAGGGCACACACACTGTCGCACCCTCGATCGACCCTGTCGAGACCCATCCTGGCGGGACTGCTTCAGTCGAAAACGACCGTCGGCCACGAGCCGGCGAACGAGGGGGGCACGTGACTCTGGACGCCGACCGGGAACGCCCGGACGACCTGGTGCAGAGCGTGGCCCGCGCCTTTCGGGTGCTCGAGGTGGTGACCCGGTCTCCCGGCCTGCCGGTCAAGGCGATAGCTCGCCGTAGCGGCCTCAACCTCTCCACCACGTACCACCTCGTGCGCACGCTCGCGTACAAGGGGTACGTCACCCGGCTCAAGGACGGCACGTACGACGTCGGTGAGCAGGTGAGCCAGCGCTTCTACGAACAGCTCGGTTCGCTCGGCCGCGGCCCGGACACCCGCGAGGTGCTGCGCCACCTGGCCCAGAGCACCGGCTACAGCGCGTATCTCGGCCGCATCAGCGCGGGCCGGGTGGTCGTCGTCGACTACGCGGAGGCCCCCGGTTCGCCGTACCTGGAGGACCTGGAGCGCGGGCTCGACGTCTCAGCCCACGCCACCGCGCTCGGCAAGGCGCTGTTGCTCGGCATCTCCCGCCGGGAGCGCTACGAGCTGGTGGTGGACGCCGGGATGCGCAAGTTCACCGCGCGCACCGCCGCCGACATCCGGTCGCTCGACGCGCAGCTCGCCCGCCTGCGGCCCGACAACGTTGTCGAGGAGCACGGCGAGTTCCGCGACGACATCACCTGCGCCGCCCACCTCGTCCCGCGCCGGCCCGGGGACGACGTCGCGTGGGCCGTCGGGCTCAGCATCCCCGGCGAGTCGGTACCCGCGCAGGCGAGCCGCGAGCTGGGCCTGGTGGCCGGGGACCTCGCGACGGTCTGACCCGGCGGCGCGCGGGTCAGCCGCGGCGCCGGCGCAGCCCGGCCAGCCGTGTCGGGTTGCGGAACACCATGATCCGCACCAGCCGGTCGCCGTCGTACTCGGCGGCGGTCGCCATCGTCGGCACGCCGTCGAGCAGCGCCATCGTGCCGAGCGCCCCGTTGATCTCGACGGGCACCCACTCCAGGGGAGCCATCGTGCTGTCGCCCGCGAACGCGATCAGCGCGCGGGAGACCTTGTCGGCGCCCCGGATGATCCGTCGCGCCGCGCGGACGACACCGCCGCCGTCGGTCACGAGCTCCACCTCGGGGGCGAGCGCGGCCAGCACGCCGGCGAGGTCGCCCGTGAAGCATGCCGTGAGGAACCGCTCCGTGGCCTCGGCGTGCTGGGGCCCGGCGGGCGTGTAGCGCGGGCGCCGCGCCCGGACGTGCTCTCGGGCCCGGTGCGCCGTCTGGCGTAGTGCCGGCACGTCGCGGTCCAGCGCCTGGGCGATCTCCTGGTACGGCAGGTCGAACACCTCGCGCAGCACGAACACCGCCCGCTCCTGGGGCGACAGCGTCTCGAGCACGACGAGCAGCGCCAGCGACACCTCCTCGGCCCGCTCGACCGGGTGGGCGGCGTCTGGCGAGGTCAGGATCGGGTCGGGCAGCCACGGCCCGACGTACGTCTCCCGGGCGCGCCGCAGCGCACGGAGCCGGTTCAGTGCCAGCCGCGTGGTGATCCGCACCAGGTAGGCCCGCGGCTCGACGACGTCGGACCGGTCGGCCGCCGACCACCGCAGCCACGCCTCCTGCACTACGTCCTCCGCGTCGGCGGCCGCGCCGAGCATCTCGTAGGCGACGGTGAACAGCAGACGGCGGTTGGCCTCGAACAGGTCGGTGAGGTCGGGGGGCTCTGGGCGCGGGTCGGCCGTGACGTCGTCGGGCACTACTGCTCGCCGACCTCGGCGAGGGCACCGCCGAGCGGGACCTCGCAGCGGTCGCTGAAGCCCTGCGCGCTCAGCCCCATCGCCGCGTTGGACCGGCTCCGCAGGTTCTCCACCGCCACGATCGCGACGAGCTCCGTGAAGGCCTTCGGACCGAGTGCATCGATCAGGCGCGCGGCGAGGTCGTCGTCGATGGACGGCGGGGTCGCCGTCTCCGCCTCCGCGAACGCGAGCACGTCCCGCTCCAGGTCAGTGAAGCGCGTGCTCGACCGCCAGGCCGGGACGTCGTGCAGCTTCGCCGGGTCCAGGTGGCCATGCTGCGCCTCCCAGTACCCGAAGTCCACGCACCAGGTGCAGCCGATCGACACGGCGGACGCCATGACGGCGAGCGACTTCAGGTCCGGGTCCAGGGCCTTCCATCCCCCGACGCCGAGCTCGGTGAGCATATAGGTCCTGGTCACCCCGCCATGGTGCCCAGCGGCGACCAGCGGGTCCAGCACCGCTCCGTACTTCCACCGGGAGTACATCGCCATGGCACGGTTGGTCAGGGTTCTCGGCAGGGCGGCGGTGATCCTGGTGCGGGACATGAGCAGTCTCCGTTCGTCGGTTCGCGGTCACCATCCAGACACTGCCCCGGCCGTGAGCGTGACATCGGCGGGCGGTGACCCCCGTCACACCAGGCTGGCCACGTCTGTCCGACCAGCCCGTGCTTGACTGTCGTTCTCACGCATAGAGCTGGGGAAGGGCGACCAGCACAACGTCGTCGGAGTTGTCAGCTACATCCTGGATCCTGTCGTTGAACCCAGCGCCGCTGAAGCAGAGTAGACGAGTCTCGCGAACGTCGTAACGTCCAGCGTTGCCGATCACGTCGCGGATCTGCCGTAGACGGTCGAGGTGTGCGATGCCCATGGTGTCGTTCCACTTGGCCTCGCCGATAGCGAGCAGAGGCGGCTTGCCGCCGTCAGCAATGCCGACAGCCGCGACGTCCACCTCGTAGTTCGCCCTGGTCCTGGGATCGTGAACTACGCCGTGACCGACGCGGGCGGGTAGCCCACCCAGGACGTCAGGGTCAGCATGATGAAGGGCCCAGTCGCGGCAGACCTGCTCGAAATGCGGTCCAAGGATGTTGCTGGCGAACCGACGCTGGCTTGCTCTCCATACCCGCTCCGCCGCCCCCGGCCGTTCAAGCTGGTCCCAGACCGGTCGCATGATGGCGTGGTAAAAGGCGATGAGAGGCTCTGCGATGCGGAACGTGGGGCGGTTAGCGCGGAACACGTCGTCGTCGCGGTGCAGAAGGCCGGCGTCTTCGAGCACATTGATGGGGTGGCCGATGTCCGCCGCCTTGCGTTCCAGATAGTTCGCCATGCCGCCGCGGGTCGCATTGCCCTCAGCAACCGAGGCGAGGACCGACAGGTACAGGGTGGTATCCCGCAGGTCGGGCTCCTCCGCGAGGAGATAACGCGCCTCGCGGAAGAGCGGGGACTCCGGATTCAGCACGGTCCGGGTCACCCAGCTGTCGAAGTCGTCCGGGCCGGACGGAGAGTCACCGCGAGCGAACTCGCGACGGTAGGCGGGCGTCCCGCCCACAATGGCATGCACCTGCATTGCCAGACGCGGGTCGGTGATGCCCCAGAACTGAGCCGCGAGCTGGTGGTCGAGAGGGCGAACGAGCAGGTCGAGACCTGCCCGGCCGCGCAGCGGTGCATTTCCGGCTAGCAACTTGCCCATGAACGACAGCGCAGAACCGCACAGAAGCAGCCGCGCCCGTGACTCCGCACGTTCTGGGCGTCTCGGTCGCAGGGCCTCCTGCACGATGGACGGGAGTTCCGGGTTTGCCCTGGCAAGGTATGGGAACTCGTCGAGCACCACTGGCACAGGACGCTCGCGCCCCAGCGCAAGGAGCGCATCGATCACCTCGGCCCAGCCGGCGAAGTGGTAGGGACTTGCGGGACGAACGTGCTCGGTCAGTGATGTGCTGATCCGGCGCAGAGACTCGGCGTCGGTGGCTTCGGTCGCGCCGAAGTAGAAGCCGCCTGCCGCCTGGCAGGCGGCTTCCAGCAAGTAGGTCTTCCCCTGGCGACGGCGACCCGAAACAACACCCAGCGTTGCGCCGGGCTGGCCGTCGGAGATGAACCCACGCAGTGCGGCCCACTCGTGGTCACGGTCAAACATGTCGGCAGGCTTATCCATCAGCACTCGCAAAAAGTGGGGGTACGGTTAATGTAACTGTACCCCCATAAAATGCGCCTGCCAGTCGAGCGTCACACCGGCACGCAGAGCGTCAGCGCCTGCCGGCGCGCCTCGACGGTGACCGGCAGCGGTCCGACGTACTCGCCGTCCGCGTACGCGACCAGGCCCTCCGGTGCCTCGACCCGGATCGCGGAGGTCCGCAGCGTGGTGACGTCGGACCGCTCGACGTGCTTGCCCGCCTTGATGAGGCCGTCGAACGCCATGAAGCGGAACCGGCCCACCGCGTGCACGAGCGTGACGTCGAGCAGGCCGTCCGTCGGGTCGGCGTGGGGACAGATCGGCACCCCGCCGCCGTAGGACCGGGTGAGGCCGATCCCCAGCAGGTAGCCGTCCTGCGCGAGCGCCGGTGCGTCGACGGGGTCCAACCGGTAGCCGAACCGCCTGAGCCGCAGCCACTCCGCGTACACCGCGATCCGGTACCGGGCGGGGCCGGTGGGCCAGGTCATGCGGTTGGTGCGCTCGTTCGTCAGCGAGTCCAGGCCGGCGCACAGGACGGTGACGAAGTGGCGCACCGTGCCGTCGTCGCCCGTGATGATGCCCGTGTCGACGCGCTTGCGGGCGCCGTCGAGCGCCAGGTCCGCCGCGGCGGCCGGGTCGCCGAGCGGGATCCCGTGCTCCCGGGCCAGGTCGTTGCCGGTGCCGCCGGGGATCACCGCGAGCGGCAGGCCCGCCTCCAGGACCGGCTGCAGGACGGACGAGATGGTGCCGTCGCCCCCGGCGACCAGCACGACGGCGGGTTCCTCGTCGACCGCCTTCCTGGCGAGCTCGACCGTCTCCTGGGCGTCGACCCCCTGGTAGACGCGGACGTCGACGCCACGCTCCCGGAGCCGGTCGACTGCCACGTGGCCGCCGCCCGCGCCGGAGCCACGCCCCGATGCGGGGTTCACGAGCACGGCCATGTGCCCCGTCCCGCCGTACTGCTCAGTCATGTCAGCTCCACGCGCCCGCCGTCGGACGCCCTGTCGTCGAACCTGCGATGAATGTGGTGGGCCGCAACCTACCGGCCTACCCAGCCGCCCGGGCCGAGCCGAGCAGCGCGCCGGGGTTCATGATCCCCGCCGGGTCCAGCTCCGCCTTGACCGCCCGCAGCATGCGGACCCCGACCTCCCCGATCTCCTGCTCCAGCCAGGGGGCGTGGTCCGCGCCGACCCCGTGGTGGTGGCTGATGGTGGCGCCCGACGCCATGATCGCGTCGTTCGCGCGGCGCTTCACCCGGCCCCACGGTTCGAGGGGGTCGGCGCCGAGCCCCGCGATCACGGTGAAGTAGAGCGACGCCCCTGTCGGGTACACGTGGGAGATGTGGCAGAGGATGCGGCTCTTCGCCCCCTCCTGCGCGAGCCCGTCCGTCAGCGCGCCCGTGACCGCTGCCTTCAGCGCGTGCAGGTTCGACCACGTGGTCGCGGTCTCGAGGGTCTCGCAGAACACGCCGTGGTCGAGCAGCGCGTCGCGCAGGTAGGGCGCCTTGAACCGGCCGCGGTCCCAGGACACGGCGAGCTTCTCGGCGGCGGGCTTGCCGCCCGCCTCGCGCAGCACCCGCGTGGTGGCCTCGCGCCGGGCCTGCGCCAGGCCGTCGGGCCCCTCGTGCAGCACGACGGCGGAGCAGCCCCTGGCCAGCGCCTTGCCGATGTTGCCGACCTGCGCGAGGGAGACCGCCGTCTCGTCCTCGTCGGACAGCCGGAGCACCGTGGGGCCGGTGCCGAGCTGGGCCACGCGGCGCAGCGCGTCGGCACCGGTCGCGAAGTCCCCGAAGCTCCAGGCGTCGAACAGCCGCACCTCCGGCACGGGGTGCACGCGCAGCCGGACCTGCGTGATCACGCCGAACGCGCCCTCCGAGCCGAGGAACCAGCGCACCAGGTCGGGACCCGCGGCCGACCCGGGGGCGCGGCCGAGGTCGAGCGCCCCGGTCGGGGTCACGACACGCAGGCCGGTGACCATGGCGTCGAACCGCCCGTACCCGGCCGAGTTCTGGCCGGAGGAGCGCATGGCGGCGGACCCGCCGAGGGTCGCGAACTCGAAGCTCTGGGGAAAGTGGCCCAGCTCGAGACCCAGCTCCCCCAGCGCGGACTCGGCGGCCGGTGCCGTGGTCCCCGCCCAGAGGGTCGCCTCCTGCGCGGTGGCGTCCAGCGCGGCGAGCCCGGCCAGCCGGCGCAGGTCGAGGCTGACGACGCCCCGGTGCGCACCGGCGTCCGGCTCCAGCCCGCCGGTCACGGCGGTGCCGCCGCCGAACGGCACGACGGCGAGGCTCCGCTCACCGGCGACCGCCAGCACCGCTGCCACCTCGTTCTCGGAGCCGGGCAGCACGACGACACCGGGCGCGACCTGCTCGGCCTGCCTGCGCCGCAGCAGGTCCGGGGTGGACTTCCCGCCCGCGTGCAGCATCCGGGTCTCGCGCCCCGCGTCGACGTGGGCGGCGCCGACCACCGCGGCGAGGGCCGCCAGGTCGGCGTCGGCCAGGGGCGGGGTGGTGACCGTCACGTCCGCGGTGCCCGGCGCGGGACGCGCCGTCGGCACCCGGCCGAGCACCGCCGTGAGCAGCAGCTTCACGCCGCCGGGGAGCCCGTGTGCCGCGTCCGGGTCGCCCCACCCGGACCACCGCATGTCGATGCGCTCGTGCTGCGGCTCTGTGCTCACGTGTCCTCCGTGTCGTCGGCGGGCCTGGCAGTCGTGCCCGGTTCGCGTTACAGTGTGACACAATATGACAATCCGTAACGCAGCGCGCGAGCCGAGCCCCCCGCCGGAGCACCCCGACGGCGAGGCCGGCCGCGAGCTCGACGACATCGAGGCACGCCTGCTCACGTCCGCCGCCGAGCTGGTCGCCACGCGGGGCACCCGTGGCTTGTCCGTCACCGAGCTGGCCAGGGCCGCCGGCGTCTCCCGGCCCACGGTCTACCGCCGCTGGGAGTCGGCGGACGAGGTGCTGCGCGCCCTCCTCATGCATCACGCGCAGCGCGTGATCACCGCCGTCGGTCCGCACGCCACCGACCGCGCCACCATCGTCGAGAAGGTGGTCCGGTTCAGCGAGCTGCTCCGCGCCGACCCGGTGTACGGGCGCCTGCTGACGCACGAGCCGGAGGTCTTCACCCGGTACGCGTTCCAGCGGATCGGCCGGTCGCAGCGCGTCAGCCTCGAGTGGCTCGCCACCGCGCTCACCGCCGCCCAGGAGGGCGGGACGGTCCGGCGGGGCCCTGCACCTGACCTGGCCGTCATGGTCCTGCTCATCACCCAGTCGACAGTGCTGTCCTACGAGACGGTCACCACGGTCATCGACGCCGGCGCCCTGCGCACCGAGCTCGCCCACGCCCTCGACGGGTATCTCCGTCCCTGACCGGGTACCACGCCCGATCCCCCTCACCGGAAGCAGGACCGATGCAGAGCACTGCCCTGACCGCCGTCCGGCGCGCCGACGAGCTCGACCGGCTCAGCTCCGAGACCGTCGACCTGCTCGTGGTGGGTGGCGGGGTGACGGGCACCGGCGTGGCGCTCGACGCGGCGGCGCGCGGCCTGTCCGTCGCCCTCGTCGAGGCGCGCGACCTCGCCTGGGGAACCTCCCGCTGGAGCTCCAAGCTGGCGCACGGCGGGCTGCGGTACCTGGCCACCGGCGACGTCGGCGTGGCCCGCGAGAGCGCACGCGAGCGGCACGTCCTGATGACCCGCACCGCGCCGCACCTGGTACGGGCCCTGCCGCAGGTGCTCCCGCTCGCGCCCGGCGTGGGCAGGCGGCAGGGCCTCACGGCGGGGATCGGGTTCGGGCTCGGCGACCTGCTGCGCCGCGATGCCGGGACGTCGTCCCGGGTGCTGCCCGGCCCACGCCTCGCTCGGCCCGGCGCGGCCGCCCGGCTCGTGCCGGCCGTCGCGCGTACGCGCCTGCACGGCGCCTGGATAGCGCACGACGGCCAGCTCGTCGACGACGCCCGGCTCGTCGTCGCGCTGGCCCGCACCGCCGCGGGCCGCGGGGCGCGGATCCTCACGCGCGTCCGGGCCACCGAGCTGCGCGCGGACGGCGCGACGCTCGAGGACGCGCTCACCGGCACGACGCTGACCGTGCGCGCCCGGGTGGTCGTGAACGCGACGGGCGTGTGGGCAGGGACGGTCGACCCGTCGGTGCGGCTCCGACCGAGCCGCGGCACCCACGTCGTGGTGCCGGCCGCGCGGCTCGGCCATCCGGCGGGCGCCCTCATGGTTCCCGTGCCGGGCTCCGGCTCACGTTACGTCTTCGCGCTGCCCACGCAGCTCGGGCGGGTGGTCATCGGCCTCACCGACGAGGAGGCGCCCGGCCCCGTCCCGGACGTGCCGGTGGCCACCCAGGCCGAGGTCGACTTCCTCCTGGCGACGGTGTCCGCCCTGCTGGACCGGCCGCTCGTGCCCGACGACGTCGTGGGCACCTTCGCCGGGCTGCGGCCGCTGGTAGACGCGGCAGGGCCAGGCGACGACACGGGCCAGGTGACGTCCGACGTCTCGCGCAAGCACCTCGTGGAGGTGTCGCCGGCCACCGGCGCGGTGAACGTGCTGGGCGGCAAGCTGACGACCTACCGGGCCATGGCAGAGGACGCGGTGGACCTGGCCGTCCGGCATGCCGGGCTCACCGCCGGGCCGTGCTGGACCGCCGACCTGCCGCTGGTCGGGGCGCCGTCGCTGGTCCGGCCGACGACGCCGGCCGGGACCCCGCCGACCTCGCTCGTGGCGCGGTACGGCACCGAGGCCCCCGAGGTGCTGGCCGCTGCCGCACTGCCGGGTGCGGCGTCCGCCGTCGGGCAGGGAGCCACGACCGCCGGGCACCTGGACATCACGCGCGCCGAGATCGAGTGGGCGGTCACGCACGAGGGCGCGCTGGACGCGGACGACGTGCTGGACCGGCGTACCCGCGTCGGCCTGGTCCCCGCCGACCGCGCTGCGGTGCACGACGTCGTCGCGGAGCTGGTCGCGGACACCCTGGAGCGGCTCTGACCGCCTAGCGGGCGGGCGTGCGTTCTCGTTCGCGGCGCGGGGCGCGCAGCACGGACAGCGCCACCATGCAGGCGATGAACCCGAGCAGCCAGCCGCCGGGGATGTCGCTCAGCCAGTGGTAGTCCAGCCACGACATCAGGGCACCCGCGATCATCACGATCACGGCGACGACGGGGATCAGCTTGCGCAGCCGGCCGAGGTTCGGGCTGAGCCCGCTCTGGGCGAACAACAGGCAGAGGATGAAGAAGCCGGTGAAGAACGTGTTCGACGCATGGCCCGACGGGAAGGCCTGACCACCGGCGTGCAGCACGTCCATGTTGTGGTGCGGGCCGGTACGGCCGAGGCCGAACTTGGTGCCGTAGCCGATCACGGCGATGGTCGCGAGGCCGGCGAGCACCGCGAGCACGGGGCGCCGGGTGCCGATGCTCCAGAGCGAGCCGCGGCCGCCCTGCTTCCACGCCACGTAGAGCGCGGTGCCGCCCACCATCGGGATGGTGAACAGGCGCTCGCCCGTGACGCTCGCGACGATGTCGAGGAAGGCCTTCTCCCACCCCACGGGGTGGTGCGCGTCGACGTAGTAGTGGAACTGCCAGTCCCAGGCGATGAACGGGCCGCGTACGACGACCTGCCAGATGAGAAAGGCGAACACCAGCGCACCGAGCGCTGCCGCGAGCATCGAGCTGCGCCACGTCGGACGGGTCGACGGGTCGAGCGGAGCCTCGGTTGACGGTGACTCCACGCGCGTTCCACCCCTGCCCTCTGATTGCGCCATCAAGCCGATCCTACGGGTCTCAGGGTGAATGCTCGGAACCGGACAGGCAAGGCCTATCTCGGCGGGCGCGGTGGCGCGGTGCTCTCCCGGGTCTTGAGCTCCACCGGCACCACCTCGTGCAGGTTCGCGGAGTCGGCGTCGTCCTCGATCTCCCCGGTCCGCACCTGGTGCAGCAGCCGGGCCACTAGCCGTCGGCCGATCTCGTCGAAGTCCTGCACCACCGTCGTCAGCGGCGGCCAGAGGTACTCCGCCAGCAGGATGTCGTCGAACCCGACCACCGAGACGTCGCGCGGCACGGCCCGGCCGGCCTCGTGCAGGGCCCTGAGCACGCCGGCGGCCATCTCGTCGTTGGCGCAGAATACCGCCGTGACGTCCGGGTCGGCGACGAGGCCGCGCCCGGCGGCGTAGCCGGAGGCCGCCGTCCAGTCGCCCTCGACGATCTCGGGGACCGGGCAGCCGGCCTCGCCGAGCACGACGCGCCAGGCCTCGGCCCGCAGCTGGGCGGGCGCGGAGTCCGCGGGTCCCGCGACGTGGTGCACCGTCCGGTGCCCCAGGTCGAGGAGGTGCTGGGTGGCCCGGCGGGCGCCGTCGGCCTGGTCTGCGCCGACGGCGGGGTGGTGGCCGACGAACCGGGAGTCCGACACCACGACGGGCATCCGGGGCGGCAGCGCGAGCGTGTCCGGCGTCGCGGTCTCCGCCCGGATGATCACCAGCCCGTCGATGGCCTGGTGGGAGAGCCGGGTCGCCGCAGCGGAGACGACGTCGGACGACGGGCTCTCGACGTCGATCAGCGTCACCGTGTAGCCCTCCTTGCGCGCCGCCTCGACCACCGCCTCGACCGTGCGGGACTCGCCGGTGCGGGCGAGCCGGTGGGCGATCACGCCGATGGTCCGGAAGCTGCCGTACCGCAGCGCCCGCGCCGCCGTGTTGGGCGCGTAGCCGAGCTCCGCCATCGCCGCCAGCACCCGGTCCCGGGTCGCCGGCCGCACATTGTCCAGACCCATCGACACACGGGAAACCGTCTGGGTCGACACTCCGGCGAGCGCGGCCACGTCGGCCAGGGACGGACCTCTGCCCTCCACGGCATCCACCTCCTCGTGATGCATCGCCGCACCAGCGCTCGCTTGACACCTCGGGTAACTCACGAGCACCCTAGTCCGCGTCACCATGTTTACGTCAACACGACGACATGCTGACCCTCATCCGTGTAAGGAGCGACTTCCCTTGACCACGCTCGCATCGCCTCCGGCCGTGCCCAGGACCCAGGGACGGATGCGACGTCGCACCCGCTGGGCAGGATGGGGCTTCGTCGGTCCCTTCATGGCTGTCTTCGCCCTGGTCTTCCTCGCGCCCATCGTGTACTCGCTCTACCTGAGCCTGTTCCAGACGCAGCTCGTGGGCGGCACGTCGTTCGTCGGGTTCGACAACTACGCCCGGGCACTCAGCGACCCACAGTTCTGGGACGGTGTCGGCCGGGTCACGCTGTTCCTCGTCGTCCAGGTGCCGCTGATGCTCGGCATCTCGCTGCTGGTCGCCCTCGCCATCGACAGCGGCCGCCTCTACGGGCGGGACTTCTTCCGCCTCACGATCTTCCTGCCGTACGCGGTGCCGGGCGTCGTGGCGGCGCTGATGTGGGGTTTCATGTACGGCGACCGGTTCGGCCTGGTCGGCAACTTCAACGACCTGTTCGGGACCAGCATCCCGGACCCGCTGGCGTCCGTCCTGTTGCTCCCGGCGATCGGCAACATCGTGACCTGGCAGTTCGTGGGCTACAACATGCTGATCTTCTACTCCGCGCTGCGCGTCGTACCGATCTCGCTGTACGAGGCGGCAGAGATCGACGGCGCGGGACCGTGGCGCGTGATCTCCGCGATCAAGGTGCCGGCCATCCGCGGCGCCCTCGTGGTGGCGACGATCTTCTCGATCATCGGCTCGTTCCAGCTCTTCAACGAGCCGAGCATCCTGCAGTCGCTGTCGCCCAACTACATCTCGACGCACTACACCCCGAACCTGTACGCCTACTCGCTGTCCTTCTCCGGCCAGCAGTACAACTACTCGGCCACGGTGGCGATCATCATGGGCGTGCTCACGATGCTCGTGGCCTACGTGGTGCAGCTGCGCGGCATGCGCAAGGAGGCCTGAGCCATGAGCACCAACGTCCTGCTGAACGCGCCCACCGTCCGGACGCGGCGGCCCCGCCCGCGTCTCCAGCCGCGCCGCACCTCGCACGCCCGGCCGACCCGCAGCGTCCTGCTCACCGTTCTCACCGCGCTGGTCGGCATCTACGCCCTGGTCCCGCTGGTCTGGCTCGTGTTCAACGCGACGAAGACCCAGCCCGACCTGTTCAGCTCGTTCGGCCTCTGGTTCAGCGGCGACTTCGCCCTCTGGGACAACATCGTCGGCGTCGTCACCTACGACGGAGGCGTGTTCCTGCGCTGGTTCGGCAACACCCTGCTGTACGTCGTGGCGGGCGCGGGCGGTGCCACGCTGCTGGCCCTGCTCGGCGGCTACGGCCTGGCGAAGTTCAACTTCGCCGGCAAGCGTGCGGTGTTCGCCGTCGTCATCGGCGCCGTGGCCGTCCCTGGCACCGCCCTGGCGGTGCCCACGTTCCTCATGTTCGCGAACATGGGGCTGACCAACACGCCCTGGTCGGTGATCATCCCGTCGCTCATCTCCCCGTTCGGGCTCTACCTCATGTGGACGTTCGCGGCCGACGCCGTCCCGGACGAGATCATGGAGGCCGCCCGGATCGACGGGGCCGGCGAGGCGCGCACGTTCTTCCAGGTGGCCCTGCCGATGCTGGCCCCCGGCATCGTGACAGTCCTGCTGTTCACCGTCGTCGCGACGTGGAACAACTACTTCCTGCCGCTCATCATGCTGCGCGACCCGGACTGGTACCCCCTGACCCTGGGCCTGAACGCCTGGAACGAGCAGGCGACCACGGCCGGCGGCGAGGCGATCTTCAACCTCGTCATCACCGGCTCGCTCCTCACGATCCTGCCGCTCATCGCGGTCTTCCTGCTCCTGCAGCGCTACTGGCAGTCGGGTCTTGCCGCCGGCAGCGTCAAGGAGTGAGCACCACCCCGCACGGCCGTTCCCGACGGGACGACAGAGACCTGATCCGACTGACGATGAAGTGAGAGGAACCACCATGACCATCCGCCACCACCGCGCCGCAGGTGCGCTCGCCGCGGCGAGCGCCCTGGCGCTCACCCTGACCGCGTGCGGGTCCGGGTCCGACGGCGGAGACGCCGCGGAGGCGATGTCCCCCTCGGACATCACCGCGGCGCTCGAAGAGGGCGGCGACCTGCTGGTCTGGGCCTGGGAGCCCACGCTGGAGAAGGTCGTCGAGGACTTCGAGGCCGAGTACCCGAACGTCGACGTCGAGCTCGCCAACGTCGGCACGGGCAACGACCACTACGTGGCCCTGCAGAACGCGATCAGCGCGGGCTCGGGTGTGCCCGACGTCACGCAGATGGAGTACTACGCCCTGCCGCAGTTCTCGATCGGCGAGTCCCTGGCCGACCTCGCACCCCTCGGCGCGAGCGAGCTGGACGGCACCTACTCCCCCGGCCCGTGGGGCGCCGTGACCGAGGGCGACGCCGTGTACGGCCTGCCGATGGACTCGGGCCCGATGGCCCTGTTCTACAACGCGAAGACCTTCGAGGAGGCCGGCGTCGAGGTCCCCGCCACGTGGGAGGAGTTCGTCACCGCGGCGGAGAAGCTCCACGCGTCCGACCCGAACACGTACATCACCGCGGACAACGGGGACGCCGGGTTCGCGACGTCGATGATCTGGCAGGCCGGCGGGCACCCGTTCGAGGTGGACGGCACTGACGTCACCGTGAACCTCGCCGATGAGGGTTCGGCGAAGTTCACCGAGATGTGGCAGCAGATGCTGGACGACGACCTGGTCGCGACCGTCCCCGCCTGGACCGACGAGTGGTTCCAGGGCCTCGGCAACGGCGAGATCGCCGCGCTCGTGACGGGCGCGTGGATGCCCGCGAACCTCGAGTCCGGTGCCGCTCCGGCGTCGGGCGACTGGCGCGTGGCGCCCATGCCGCAGTGGACCGCCGGCGCGAGCGAGACCGCCGAGAACGGCGGCTCCGCGCTGTCGGTCACCGAGGCGAGCGAGAAGAAGGCGCTGGCCTACGGGTTCCTGGAGTACGCGAACGCGGGTGACGGCGTCGCGACGCGCCTGGAGGGCGGCAACTTCCCGGCGACGCTCGCCGACCTCACCGACGAGGAGTTCCTCGCCGAGGAGTCCGAGTACTTCGGCGGTCAGAAGATCAACGAGGTGCTCTCCGAGTCGGCCACGAGCGTCGTGAGCGGCTGGCAGTACCTGCCGTACCAGGTCTACGCGAACAGCGTGTTCCCCGACACGGTGGGCCAGTCGTACACGGGCTCGATGCCCCTGTCGGACGGCCTGGCCGCCTGGCAGCAGTCGATCGTCGGCTACGGCACCGAGCAGGGCTTCACCGTCAGCGAGTGAGCCGCCCGGCAAGCAACCGGTGACGACGGCGGGGGCCTTCCCCGCCGTCGTCCCGCTTCCCCCCATCACGACAGCACTCCGAGGAACCACACATGCCCACGTTCGACATCGGACCCGAGGACTTCCTGCTCGACGGCGAGCGGACGCAGGTCGTCAGTGGCGCGCTGCACTACTTCCGCGTGCACCCCGACCAGTGGGCCGACCGCATCCGCAAGGCCCGGCTCATGGGCCTGAACACCATCGAGACGTACGTGCCGTGGAACTTCCACGCGCCGGAGCCCGGGGTGTTCGACCTGGACGGGCGGCGCGACCTGGGCCGGTTCCTCGACCTGGTGGCCGCGGAGGGCCTGCACGCGATCGTGCGGCCCGGCCCCTACATCTGCGCGGAGTGGGACGGCGGGGGCCTGCCGGCCTGGCTGCTGGCCGATGACGCCGTCGGCGTGCGTCGCCACGAGCCGCGGTTCCTCGACGCGATCGGCAAGTACTACGCGAGCCTGCTGCCGCTGGTGGCCGAGCGTCAGGTGACGCACGGCGGGCCGGTGCTGATGGTGCAGGTCGAGAACGAGTACGGCGCCTACGGCGACGACCCGCTCCCGGAGCGGCAGAGGTACCTGCGCGCCCTCGTGGACCTGGTCCGGGACCAGGGCATCGACGTGCCGCTGTTCACCTGCGACCAGGCGAACGACGAGATGCTCGCCCGCGGCGGTCTGCCTGAGCTGCACAAGACGGCGACGTTCGGGTCGCGCACCGCCGAGCGGTTCGAGGTGCTGCGCAGGCACCAGCCCACCGGCCCCCTGATGTGCATGGAGTTCTGGAACGGCTGGTTCGACTCGTGGGGGCTGGAGCACCACCTGGCGCCCGCCGAGGCGAACGCCACGGACCTGGACGAGCTGCTCGCGGCCGGCGGCTCCGTCAACCTGTACATGTTCCACGGCGGCACCAACTTCGGGCTGACCAGCGGCGCGAACGACAAGGGCATCTACCGGCCCATCACGACGTCGTACGACTACGACGCGCCGCTCGCCGAGGACGGCAGCCCGACCGCCAAGTACTTCGCGATGCGTGACGTGATCGCGCGGCACCTGCCCGTGCCCGACGACGTCCCGGCGGCGCCGCGGCCGGCCCCCGTGCTGGACGTGGCCCTGACCGCCCACGTCCCCCTCGCCGATGCGGTGTCCTCGCTCGTGCGCGGCGCCCTGCGGACCTACGACCACGCGCCGACCATGGAGGAGCTGGGCCTGTGGTCGGGCTTCACCGTGTACCGCACCCGCATCCGCCCCGACGACGCCGTCCTGACCGTCGACGAGGTGCGCGACCGCGCCGTCGTGCTGCTCGACGGCCAGCCGGTCGGCGTGCTCGACCGTGGGTCGCACACGTTCGCCGTCGCCCTGCCCGCCCGCGCGGGCGAGCTGACGCTGCTGGTCGAGAACCAGGGGCACGTCAACTACGGGCCGCGGATCGGTGAGCCCAAGGGGCTGATCGGCACTGTGCGGACCGCCGTGCGCACGGTGGACGAGTGGACGGCCGGCGCGCTGCGGGTCGAGGACGCGGCGGACCTGCTGCGTTCGGCGCTCGACGTGGCCGTCCCGGGCAGGGCGAGCGCTGGTGCTGCGCGGGCCGCCTGGGCCGGCCTGTACCGGGGCACGTTCGACTCCGTCGCCGGAGCCGACCACTTCCTGCGGCTCGACGGCTGGACCAAGGGCCTGGCCTGGGTGAACGGCGAGCTGCTTGGCCGCTACTGGAGCCTCGGCCCGACGCACACGCTCTACGTCCCGGGACCCCTGGTGCGGGGCACCGCCAACGAGCTCGTGCTGCTGGAGCTGCACGGCGCGGCGAGCGCACGGGCGAGCTTCGTGCCCGCCCCGGCGCTCGGCATCACGGAGCAGTAATCACAGAGCAGTAGGCCGGTCGCGCGGCGTCCGAAGCCCCCACTCTCTTCGAGGCCTAAGTTACTTCGCTTTCAGCGGACTCAAAGCGAAGTAGCTTAGGCCTCGAAAGGACTTGGGTGGCCCCGTCCCCGATCACCGGGGTCACGGCCAAGCCTGGGTTCCGTCCTTCCAGACCTGGTGGACCAGCGGCACGCCCGGGCGGTAGGCCAGGTAGAGGTGGCTGGGGGCGTCGAGGACCGTCAGGTCTGCGCGGGCGCCGACCCGCAGGTGTCCGACGTCGTCCCGCCGGAGCGCCGCCGCCCCACCCGCCGTCGCGGACCAGAGCGCCTCGGCGGGGCTCATCCGCATCTCGCGCACCGCGAGCGCCACGACGAACGACATGGACGAGCTGTATCCGGAGCCGGGGTTGCAGTCGGTGGCGAGCGCGACCGGTACACCCGCGGCGAGCAGCCGACGCGCGTCCGGGTAGGGCGACCGGGTGGAGAACTCGACGGCGGGCAGCAGGGTCGCGACGGTGCCGGATGCCGTCCAGGACCCGGCCAGCGCGTCGACGTCGGCGTCGGACAGGTGGGTGCAGTGGTCCACGCTCGCCGCACCGACCTCGACCGCCAGCCGCACGCCCGGACCGGGTGCGAGCTGGTTGCCGTGCACCCGGGCGAGCAGTCCGGCCCGGATCCCGGCGGTGAGCACCGTCCGGGCCTCGTCCTCGTCGAACGCGGTGGGTGCGGCGGGCTCGCAGAACACGTCGATCCAGCGAGCGTGCGGCGCGCAGGCGGCGAGCATCGGCCCGGTCACCAGGTCTACGTAGGCGGCGCGGTCGTCGGCGTACTCGGCCGGGACGGTGTGCGCGCCGAGGAACGTCGTCTCCGGCGTGAGCTCCCGGGCGATCCGCAGCATGCGGGCCTCGGTGGCGACGTCCTGCCCGTAGCCGCTCTTGATCTCGACGGTGGTGGTGCCCTGCGCGAGCATCTCCCGCACCAGGGCCTGACCACGCGCCCGCAGGATGTCCTCGCTCGCGGCCCGCGTGGCGGTGACCGTGGTGGCGATGCCGCCCCCGGTGTACGGCTCGCCGGTCATGCGTGCGGCGAACTCCGCGGCCCGATCCCCCGCGAACACCGTGTGCGAGTGCGAGTCCACGAAGCCAGGGAGCACGCACCGCCCTCCGACGTCGACCGCGACGTCCGCCGCCGGTGCCGCAGCGGCAGGCCCCGTCCACGCGATGCGGCCGGCCTCCACGACGACGGCGGCGTCCGGCACCACGCCGAGCCCGCCCGACCCCGCTCCCGCTGGTCGAGCCTGTCCTCCCGCTGGTCGAGCCTGTCGAGACCCACCGTGCTCCGGGTCGTTCGTGACCAGCTCGCCGATGTTCGTCAGCAGCACGCTCATGCTTCGCTCCCCTGTGTCGTCTCCTGGCCTGCGGCCGCCCAGACCTCGTCGATCACGTCCGTCAGCATGCGGGCGACGTCGCCGGCCCGGTGCTCGCCGTCCCACACCACGAGCTCCCCGCGGGCGACGACGTCGGACACGTCGGACGCGCCCGCCACCAGGATCGCCTGCGCCGGGTCGATCCCCGCGGTGCGCGCCGTGTCGAGACGCACCGCGACCAGGTCGGCGGGCGCGCCCACGGCGATGCGGCCGGCGTCCGGCCTGCCGAGCGCGGCGTGCCCGGCCGACGTCGCCAGCTCGATCAGCGTCGCGGGGTCGAAGGAGCCGCGCCGTCCGGTCGCGAGGCGCTCGTGCTCCTCGACGCCGCGCGCCTCCGCGAGGACGTCGGCACCCACGTGCTGGTCCGTGCCGACCGAGAGCGGGCTGCCCGCGCGCAGCAGCCGGACGCCGGGGGCGATGCCGTCGGCGAGGTCGCGCTCCGTCGTCGGGCAGAGGCAGACGCCGGTGCCCGAGGCGCCGAGCAGCGCGACGTCGTCGTCGGTCAGGTGCACCGCGTGGACGGCGGTGGTGCCGGGGCCGAGGGCGCCCGCGTCGTGGAGCAGCCGCGTCGGGGTGACGCCGAAGGCGGCGAGCGCCGCCTCGTTCTCGCCCGGCTGCTCGGACAGGTGGACGTGCAGCGGCGCGCCGGCCTGCTGCGCCCAGCGGGCCACCCCGGCGAGCTCCGACGGCGCGACGGCGCGCACCGAGTGGGCGGCGGCGCCGACGAGGACCCGGTCGTCGTCGGCCCAGGCGGTGCGCAGTGCGTCCAGGCGATGCGCCCAGGCCTCGACGGTGCCGTCGCCGAAGCGCACCTGCTCCGGCGCGAGCGGCTCGTGCCCGGCCGGTCCCAGGCCGCCGTGCAGGTAACAGGTGTCGAGGAGCGTGAGGTGCACCCCGGCATCCCGGGCTGCGGAGCGCAGGGCCTCGGCCATGGCGTTGGGTCCGCCCTCGTGCGCCGGGTGGGGTGACCCGTCGGCGCGGTGGTGCACGTAGTGGAACTCGCCGACCGCGGTGGTCCCGCCCAGCGCCATCTCGGCGAAGACTGCGCGGGCCAGTCGCTCGTACAGCGTCGGTGTCAGTGCGGCGGCCAGGGCGTACATCCCCGCGCGCCAGGTCCAGAAGGACCCGCCGTCCGCGTGGGTCCGCCCGCGCAGCGCGCGGTGGAACGCGTGCGAGTGCGTGTTGGCCAGGCCAGGGAGCACCAGCCCGCCCAGCCGCACGTCGCCGTCCGACGCCGGCGCGCCGGGCTCGACGGCGACGATCCGACCGTCGACGGTCTCGACCCGCACCGACTCGACGACACGGCCGGGCCCCCGGTCGCTGCCGCGGACCCCATCGCCGCCCCCGGACAGCCACGCCCGCTCGCACCAGAACGTCATCGTCTCTCCTCGCACTCTCGGTCTCTCCTTCGAGGCCTAAGTTTCTTCGCTTTGAGCCCCCGCAAAGCGAAGTAACTTAGGCCTCGAAGGGGGATCCGGACGGGTTCGGGCGGACGGAGGGGTCCGGATCCGTCGGTGGTCGTTCACCTGTCAGCAGGTCCTTGAGGACCGTCGTCAGGGCGCGGACGCCGGCGTCGCAGTCGGCGGCCTCCGCGTATTCGGCCGGCGAGTGCGAGATGCCCGTGGGATTGCGCACGAACAGCATCGCCGTCGGCACGCCGGCCGCGGCGAGGATGCCGGCGTCGTGCCCGGCGCCCGTACCGATCACCGGCGCGGGCAGGGCTGACCCCGGCCGGCCGACGACGTCGGCGAGCCGTGCCGCGAGCGCCGGGTCGAACACGGTGGCGGGCGTCCAGGACTCCCGCACGGCCCTCCACCGCCCCCCGCTGCCGCCGACTGCAGACTCCGTTGCGGCCCCGCCGAGTGCAGAGTTGGTCGCGGTTACGGTGCCTGTATCCGCAACGAAGTCTGCACTCGGCGTCGCCGCAGCGAAGTCTGCAGTCGAGCCGGAGGTCAGGGTCGTCAGCACCCGGCGGACGGCGTCCTCGGTCTCCGCGCGGGCGTCGATCCAGGCACGGACGCTCGACGGGATCGCGTTGACGCCGTTCGGCTCGACGTGGACCTTGGCCAGCGTCGCGAGCGCCCCGGCGTGCTCGGCGGCGGCACGGACGTCGGTGATGAGCCGCGCGAGGTCGAGCATCGGGTCGTGGCGGTGGGCCAGCGGTGTGGTGCCGGCGTGGTTGGCCTCACCCGCCAGGTCGACGCGCCAGCGGCCGTGCGGCCAGATCGCGGCGCCGACCGCTACGGGCGCCTCCTGGTCCGCGGGCAGGTCAGCGAGGTAGCGCCCCTGTTCCACGTGCAGCTCGACGAAGACGCCGATCCGCGCGAGCGCCTCGGGGTCCCGCCCGTAGTGCTCGAGCAACACTCCGCTGGTCGAGCCCCCACCGCTGGTCGAGCCGGTCGAGACCCCGCCGACCTGGTCCGGTCCCGACAAGCTCGACCGACGAGCCGACCCGACCCGCCCCAGCACGTCCGCCAGGCTGTCCCCCGCGGCATCGCGCAGGGCGAGCAGCTGGTCCGCACCGACCGTCCCGGTCACCGCGCGCGAGCCGAGGCACGCGAGCCCGAACCGCGCACCCTCCTCGTCGGAGAAGTTCACGATCCCGAGCGGCCGCTCGGGGCGCACACCCGCAGCGCGCAGGGCGTCGAGCGCCGCGAACGCGCTCGCCACCCCGAGCGGACCGTCGAACGCGCCGCCCCCGGGAACGGAGTCGAGGTGGCTGCCGGTCACGACGCCGGGACCGTCGGTGTCCGGGTCGCCCCACCACGCCCACTGGTTTCCGGCGCGGTCGACCACCACGGAGAGCCCGCGCGCGGCGGCCTCGGCGGCGAACCACTCGCGCAGGGCCAGGTCGTGGGCGGTCCAGGCGAACCGTTCGTACCCGCCGGACGGCGCCCGCCCGACGTCGGCGATCGCGTCGAGCAGCCCGCCCACCGACGTCGTGCCACCCACCGACGTCGCTCCAACCGGCCCACCGGGACCCGTCACGGCGTCTCCCGCATCGGCACGCGCAGCCCACCGCGCTCGGCGGCTCCGACCGCGTCGTCGTACCCGGCGTCGACGTGCCGCAGCACGCCCGTCGCCGGGTCGTTCGCGAGCACCCGGGCCAGCTTCTCCGCGGCGAGCGGCGTGCCGTCGGCCACGGAGACCTGGCCGGCGTGCAGCGACCGGCCCATGCCGACGCCGCCGCCGTGGTGGATCGAGACCCACGTCGCGCCGGAGGCGGTGTTCATCAGGGCGTTCAGCAGCGGCCAGTCGGCGATGGCGTCGGAGCCGTCCGCCATCGACTCCGTCTCCCGGTACGGGGAGGCCACGGAGCCGGAGTCCAGGTGGTCGCGCCCGATGGCGAGCGGCGCGGAGATCTCCCCGGACGCGACGAGCTCGTTGAACCGCAGACCCGCCACGTCCCGCTCGCCGTGCCCGAGCCAGCAGATGCGGGCGGGCAGGCCCTGGAACGCTACCCGGTCCTGCGCGGCGCGGATCCAGCGGCCGAGGTGGTCGTTGTCGGGGAAGAGGTCGAGCACCGCCTTGTCCGTCACCGCGATGTCGCGCGGGTCCCCGGACAGCGCCGCCCAGCGGAACGGGCCCTTGCCCTCCGCGAACAGCGGCCGGATGTACGCCGGGACGAATCCCGGGAAGTCGAACGCCCGGCCGTACCCGCCCTGGCGGGCCTCGTCGCGGATCGAGTTGCCGTAGTCGAACACCTCTGCGCCCGCGTCCTGGAAGCCGACCATGCCCTCGACGTGCCGGGCCATCGACTCGCGTGCCCGGTCGGTGAATCCCGAGGGGTCCTTCTCCGCCTCCGAGGCCCAGTCCTCCAGCGCGACGCCGGACGGCAGGTACGACAGCGGGTCGTGCGCGGACGTCTGGTCCGTGACGATGTCGATCTCGACGCCGCGGCGCAGCAGCTCGGGCACGACGTCGGCCGAGTTGCCGACCACGCCCACCGACAGCGCCCGGCGCTCCTGCTTCGCCGCCAGCGCCAGTGCGACCCCTTCGTCCAGCGACGAGGCGACGACGTCGAGGTAGCGGGACTCGACGCGGCGGTGGAGGCGGGCCGGGTCGACGTCGACCACCAGGCACACGCCCCCGTTGAGCGTCACCGCGAGGGGCTGGGCGCCGCCCATGCCGCCGCAGCCGCCGGTCAGGGTGAGCGTTCCGGCGAGAGTTCCGGAGAACTTCTTGGCGGCGACCGCCGCGAACGTCTCGTAGGTCCCCTGCAGGATGCCCTGCGTCCCGATGTAGATCCACGACCCTGCGGTCATCTGCCCGTACATCGTCAGCCCGAGCTGCTCGAGCCGGCGGTGCTCCGGCCACGTCGCCCAGTCGCCCACCAGGTTCGAGTTGGCGATCAGCACGCGCGGCGCCCACTCGTGGGTCCGCAGCACGCCGACGGGGCGGCCCGACTGCACCATCAGCGTCTCGTCGTCGCGCAGGTCGGTGAGCGAGCGGACGGTCGCGTGGTAGCTCGGCCAGTCCCGTGCGGCGCGGCCGGTACCGCCGTAGACGACCAGGTCGTCGGGCCGCTCGGCCACCTCGGGGTCGAGGTTGTTCATCAGCATGCGCAGCGGCGCCTCGGTCTGCCAGCTGCGGGCGGTCAGGGTGGTCCCCCGCGCGGCCCGGACGCTGACGGGCGTCCCCCGGTCGAGCTTCTCCATGGCGTGCCTCTCCTTGGTTGTGGGCGTGCGGGTTCTCAGAGCAGTGGGCCGACGGCGCTCGCCGGGGCCGCTGCGATCCCGCCGGTCGCGACGAGCTGGACCACGTGCTCGATCTCCGGGGCGAGGTAGCGGTCCGGTCCGGGTCCGGGCACGACGGCGCGGACGGCGTCGTGCACCGCGCCCGTGCCCGCCGCGGGGGCCTCCGTGCGGAAGTCCAGGGCACGCGTGGCCGTGAGCACCTCGATGGCGAGCACGCGGGTAAGCCCGTCCACGGACCGCCGGAGCTTGCGCGCGCCGGACCAGCCCATGGAGACGTGGTCCTCCTGCATGGCGGAGCTCGGGATCGAGTCGACGCTGGCGGGCGCGGCCAGGCGCTTCAGCTCCGAGACGATCCCTGCGGCCGTGTACTGGGCGATCATGTGCCCGGAGTCGACGCCGGGGTCGTGCGCGAGGAACGCGGGCAGGCCCTCGGACCGGGAGACGTCGAGGAACCGGTCGGTGCGCCGCTCGCTCATGCTCGCGAGGTCGGCGGCCGCGATGGCGAGGAAGTCCAGCACGTAGGCGACCGGTGCGCCGTGGAAGTTGCCGTTGGACTCCACTCGCCCGTCGGAGGTCACCACGGGGTTGTCGATGGCGGACGCCAGCTCCCGGCCCGCGACCGTGGCCGCGTGCTCCAGGGTGTCGCGGGCGGCGCCGTGCACCTGGGGGGCGCAGCGCAGCGAGTAGGCGTCCTGCACGCGGGTGCACGCGGGGTTTCCGGCGTCGTCCAGCTCGCGGTGGCTCGCCATGAGCGGCGAGCCCGCGAGCACCGTGCGCATGTTCGACGCCGACGCCGCCTGGCCCGGGTGCGGGCGCATGCCGACGAGGTCCTCGGCGAACGGGGCGTCCGAACCGAGCAGGGCCTCGACGGACAGGGCCGCGGCGACGTCGGCCGTGGTGAGGAGCCGGCGCAGGTCGTGGATGGCGAGGCAGAGCATGCCGAGCATGCCGTCGGTGCCGTTGATGAGGGCCAGCCCCTCCTTCTCGGCGAGCAGCAGCGGGTCGATCCCGGCGTCGGCGAGCGCCTCCACGGCATCGACGACCTCGCCTGGTGCTCCGCTGGTCGAGCCTGTCGAGACCCCCGTCGCCACGACCCGCACCTGCCCCTCCCCCATCGCGGCGAGCGCCACGTGCGCGAGCGGCGCGAGATCCCCGGAACATCCGAGCGACCCGTACTCGTGCACGATCGGCGTGATCCCGGCGTTGAGCATCGCGGCATAGGTCTGCGCGGTGACCGGCCGCGCGCCGGTGTGGCCGGTGACGAGGGTCGCGAGCCGCAGCAGCTGCAGCGCCCGCACCACCTCGGTTTCGACCTCGGGGCCGGACCCGGCGGCGTGCGAGCGCACGAGGCTGAGCTGGAGCTGCGCGCGCATCTCCGTCGGGATGTGCCGGCGGGCCAGGGCGCCGAACCCGGTGGAGACGCCGTAGTGCGGCACGGAGTCGTCCGCAAGGTCCTCGATCACGGCGCGGCTCTCGGCCATGCGGGCGACGGCGGTCTCGTGGATCTCGACGGGCGCGCCGTACCGGGCGACGGCGACGACCTGGTCGACGGTCAGCGGCGTCCCGTCGAGGACGACGTGCTCGGGCAGGTCCGCGCCGGCCGGGCGGGTGGTCGGCGTCGGCTCCGTGTGGTGCAGGGTGCTCATCCCCCCATGGAACCCCGGACCCGCCCAACCGTCCCCCCGGCGCGGATGGATAGAGTCTGGGTTACCAGACAGACCACGAGGGGTGGTGGTCGGTAGTTCGTCAGGTGATCGGTAGCCCGGGCTGCCGATCACCTGACGGATTGCCGACCACTCGGCCCCGTACGGAGGAGAACTTGGCCGGCAGCAGTAGCGTTCCGGCCGCGCGGACCACGGCGCGGCTGCTCACGTTCCTGGCGGCGCAGCCCGGACCGGTGCCCGCCGGCGCCATCGCGCACGGCATCGGGGTGCCGCGCTCCAGCGTCTACCACCTGCTGTCGGTACTGGGCGACGAGGGGTTCGTGCGGCACTTCCCCGACGAGCGGCGCTACGGCCTCGGCGTGGCCGCCCTCGGCCTGGGCAGCGCGTACACGCGGCAGGCGCCGCTCACCCGGCTGGCCGCACCGGTCGTGGCCGGCCTGGTCGAGGCCGCCGGGGAGAACGGGCACCTCGCGGTGCTCAACGGTCGCGAGGTCCTGTACCTGGTGGAGCAGCGGGCGGTGGGGCGTCCGCCCCTGGTGACCGACGTCGACGTGCACCTCCCGAGCCATCTGACCGCCAGCGGGCGCGCCGTGCTCGCGCTGCTGCCCCCGGCGCAGGTGCGGGCGCTGTACCCGACGCCGGGTTCGTTCACCGACCTCACCGGTGCCGGACCGCGCACGTTGCGGGAGCTGCGGGTGGTGCTGCGCCAGGCCCGCGCACGAGGCTTCGCCGTGGAGGACGGCGAGGTGTCCGCCGGCTTCGCGTCGGTCGCGGCCGCCGTGGTGGACCACACGGGGCGACCGGTGGCGGGACTGGCGGTGACGTTCCGCTCGGAGTCCTACGACGACGACGCGCGCGCCGGTCTGGCGGAGCAGGCGGCGCGGGCGGCGCGCGAGGTGAGCCGGCGGCTGGGGGCGCGATGAGCCCGGGCTGCTTGACATCCGCTTGAAAGTGAGTGTTCACTATCAACCATGGCGACCGATCGGAGACCACGAGTCAGCATCGAGGTACGCCGCGAGCAGATCCTCGCGGCGGCCCTGCAGGAGTTCAGCCACAAGGGGCTGCACGGCGGGTCCACCGTGAACATCGCCAAGGAGGTGGAGATCTCCCACCCCAACCTCTTCCGGGTCTTCTCCACCAAGCACGAGCTCTTCGTCGCGGTGCTGCGGCAGGCATTCGGAAAGGTGGAGACCGTCATGCTCGCTTCCGGCGAGGCCGCCGAGGGCGACCCGCTCCCGACGATGTCCGATGCCTGGGGCGTGCTGATGGGCGATCGCGAGCTCATGCTGATTCTCCTGCAGGGCTTCGCCGCGTCCGAGGATCCGGCCATCCGCGAGCTCATGCACGGGTGGACCCAGGAGGTCTTCGAGCGCATGGAAGCCTTGCCGGGGGTCGGTGCCGATCGCGCCCACGACTTCTTCGCCGCGGGCATGCTCTACATGGTGGCCACCGCCATGGACCTGCCCGCTCGCGCCGAGCACGACGCGTGGGCCGACCGGTTCCTCGCCTCCGGAGCCGGCCCCGCCTCGGGCTCCGGCCCCGGCTTCTGACGACGCCGGCCGGAGCCGGTTCTCTCTTTTTGGCTATTGATAGTGACCACTCACTATCCCCACCGTCGATCTACTCACTCAAGGACTGGATGATGAGCATCGAAGCGTCTCCCACAACCGCCGCTACCGGCCTGCGCCTCCCCCGCGGCGTGACGATGGCCGCGCTGGCCGTCTCCATGTTCCTGATCATCCTCGACACGTCGATGGTCAACCTCGCGTCGCTGTCGATCCGCACGAGCCTCGACCTCTCTGCCGCGGAGCTCACCCTGACGGTGAACAGCTACCTGGTGGCCTTCGCGGGACTGCTGCTGCTCGGGGGCCGCCTCGCCGACGTGCTCGGTCCCCGCAGAACCTTCCTGGCCGGGATGATCCTCTACGTCGCCGCGTCGGCCTTCTGCGCTCTGGCGACCAGCGGCCCGCTGCTGATCACCGGACGAATCGGACAAGGAATCGGCGCGGCGATCAGCATTCCCTCAGCGCTCGCGCTCGTACTGGCTCTCTACACGACCCCCACCGAGCGGACTCGCGCGATGGGCATCTGGGGCGCCGTCGGTGGTGCCGGCAGCCTGATCGGTGTCTTCCTCGGCGGAGTGCTGACCCAGGCGCTCGGGTGGCAGTCGGTCTTCTGGACTCCCGTGCCGCTCGGCATCGTCAGCGCGATCATGGTGTGGCGCGCCGTACCCGCCATGCCCGGCCGTCCCGGACGGTTCGACCTGGCCGGCGCGCTCACCATCACCGTCGGCATCTCGGCCCTGGCGCTCGGTATGGTCTCCGCCTCCGAGGCCGGCTGGACCGCGGCGAGCTCGATCATCGGCATCGCGGTCGGCGTCGTCGCACTCGCCGCCTTCGTGCTCGCCGAGCACCGCTCCCCGCACCCGCTCGTGCCGCTGGCCGTCTTCCGTCGTCGGCCGGTGGTGACCGCCACCGTCGTGATGGTCCTGCTCGGCGCCACCCTGACGAGCCTGTTCTTCTTCCTGCCCCTCTACCAGCAGGACGTCCTCGGGATGAGTGCCCTGACCGCCGGGCTGGCGCAGATCCCCATCGCCGTCATGATCATCGTGGGAAGCGTGCTGGCGCCCCGGCTCGCCAAGCTCCTCGGGGTCCGGTCCGCGCTGCACGGCGCGCTCGTGCTGCTGCTGGCCGGATTCCTGTGGCTCGTGCTGAACCCGACCACCGACGGCTTCTCGATCAACCTGCTCGGCGCCTTCCTGCTGATCGGCATCGGCCTGGGCCTTGGCCTCGTCAACGCGATATCCATGGCGGTGCGCGACAGCGGGGACGGCGAGTCCGGACTGCTGAGCGGGCTGGTCAACGCCGCACAACAGCTGGGCGGCGCGGTAGGCCTCGCAGCCCTGGCCGGCATCGCGATCGCCGCCGGGGGCGACGGCGGCATCTCGTTCACGGCGGCGTTCCTGGGCGGCGCGGCACTCATCGCGCTCGCGCTCACCCTGTCGGTGCTGCTGCGCATCGGGGACCGGTCGGACCCGGCGACGCCGTACGCGGGCTGACCACGCAGCACCACCACCGAGCGATCACATCAGCACCGACCCGAAACCACACATCACCGACGAGAGGACCGTCCCATGATCTACCACGTGACCCGCATGGCCCTGAAGCCCGGCGTCTCCGAGGAGGAGGTAGCCGCCGTCATGCGGCGCATGCGCGAGGCCCGCAGCAGCGACCCGTCGATCAGGTCCTTGGTGCTCGGCCGGGACCACGGCGGTGAGTACGACTACAGCCACATCTCCGTGGTCGACGATCTCGCCGCCTACGAGGCCATGATGAACGACCCGGCGCACCTCGAGATCGACCGGATCGGCCTGCCGCTGGTCGACAAGTTCGTGTCGTTCGACGTCACCGACGACCCCGACCCGGAGCTGCGCACCCAGATCGCCGCGGTCCACCAGCGCCGGTTCGACGCCGTGCCGGACGTCGCCGAGCTGGTGGCCGGTCTGGGCGAGTACAGCGGCAGCGCCGCACCCGGTCCGCACGCGACCTGACCGACCCGAGTCCGGGGCCCGTACCGGCCGTCCACCACACGAGTCGCACCACGCGAGTCGCACCACACGAGTCGCACTACACGAAGAGGAGGAAAGGTTCATGACCGATCGATTCGACGCCGACGCCATCGTCGTCGGCAGCGGCTTCGGCGGCGCCGTCGCCGCGGCCCGCCTCGCTCAGGCCGGCCTGTCCGTCATAGTCCTCGAGCGCGGCCGGCGTTGGCTGCCCGGGGAGTTCCCCCGCCGGCCGCGGCTCCAGGGCGGCTGGCTGTGGGGTGTCGACCGCGGGCTCTACGACGTCCGCTGGCTCGGCCGCATGAGCAGCGTCCAGGCCGCGGGCTGGGGCGGCGGGTCGCTCGTGTACGCGAACGTCTTCGCCCGGCCGTTCGAAGGGGCCCTGGACGAACGCTGGCCCGCACACCTGCGCAGGCAGGAGCTCGACCCCTACTACGACCTCGCGGCGCACATGATCGGCGTCGCGCCCGTCGGTGACGATCCCGCTACGGGCGCTGCTCCCGCACGCACCACGCTCATCGAGGGACTCATGCACGACCTGGCCGACGCGACGGTGCGCCCGAACCTCGCCGTCACGTTCGGCGATCCCGACACGTGGCGGGCGAACCGGCACGGGGTCCTTCGCCGGGGCTGCGCCTTCGTCGGCGAGTGCGTGATCGGCTGCAACCACGGCGCGAAGAACTCGCTCGACCACACGTACCTCGCCGTGGCGGAGCAGGCCGGTGCGCGCTCGGTCACCGACGCCGAGGCGCAGCGCGTCGAACGCCACGGCGACGGGTACGCGGTGGTCACGTCGACGCCGTCCGACGCCGACGCCCCGCCGCGGGTGTGGACCGCGCCGCGCGTCGTGCTCGCCGCCGGAGCCGTGGCGACGACCGAGCTGCTGCTCAGGGCGCGCGACGTGCACGGCACGCTCCCTGAGCTGTCGCGCCGGCTCGGCCAGGGGTTCTCCGGCAACGGCGACTTCCTCACCCTGGCCGAGCTCCGGCACACGCAGGACGACATGACGACCGGACCAACCATCACGACCAACACCGTGCTCGACGTGCCGGAGGGGCGCCGGTCGGTCTGGTACCAGGTGCAGGACGGCGCAGTCCCCGCGCTCCTGCAGCAGCTGGCCGACGCCGTCGTGCCGGGACAGGCCGCACGGGCATGGTGGCGACGCCGGGTGCGCCCGGCCGGCCGACGTCGCACCTTCGCCGTGCTCGCGATGGGGATCGACTCCGCCAACGGTGCGCTGCAGCTCGACCGGTCCGGGTACGCCCGGCTGTCCTGGCGCAACCAGTGGCAGGCGCACCTCTACCGCTCCCAGCTCCGCGTCGGCCCGCTGCTCGCGCGGCTCCTCGACGCACGCCTCTACCAGCCGTTCACCTGGTCGGTGCTCCGCCGCACAGTCACGGTCCACCCCCTCGGCGGCGTGGGCCCGGGTTCCGACGCCGGCTCGGGTGTCGTCGACGAGCTCGGCGAGGTGCACGGTAATCCAGGGCTCTTCGTCATGGACGGCTCGGTGCTCCCGGCGGCGAGCGGTGTGAACCCCTCGGCCACGATCCTCGCCGTCGCCGAACGCTCGGTCGAGGCGCTGATCCGCCGTACGGGGAGACCACGGTGGACGGCACCGGAATGGGGCTCGGTGACGCCGGCCTCGGTGCCGGAGGATGCGGCGTTCGCGTTCGGCTCGCAGCACCACGCCGCGACCAGGGGCGACGGCCTGACCTTCGACGAGCGGATGGCCACCGGCCCGGCGGCACCCCGGCGAGCCGTCATGCGCCTGCATGCCGAGATCCCCAGCATGGACAGGTTCCTCGACGAGGCGGACCACAGGCTGACCATGCGGGGAACGATCGAGATCGACGGCATCGCCACGCGGGCCGAGCTCACCGGAACCCTCTCGCTGTTTCCCGCGGGGCGGCACGAGGCGATGTCGTACGCGCTGCGCTTCGCCGACGACGACGGACGTGCCTGGCGGCTCTCCGGCGCGAAGTCGGTGCGTTCCCGAACGCCGGTCGCACTGCTGCACGGCCTGACGCATCTCCAGGCGGAGATCGCCCCCGTCGACGCCGCGGCAGGCGAGGCCGAGCCTGTCACGCTCGCCATCGGCGCCCGCGACCTCGGGCAGCTCAGCACCTCGATCAGGGGCAAGGCGTTCACCCGCGCACGGCGGCTCCGCGCCGTCGGACGGTTCGCGTGGTTCTTCGCGACGTCTGCCCTACGCCCCGCACCGGCCCCTGTGGCCCCCGGCCCCCACCTCCCCACCTGAGACGGCGGCCGCCAGGGCCGCCAGCCACGCACCGGCCTGCTGAGTTCCCGCCCGTCGAGCTCCACCTCCGGGGCCGGTGGCGCCTGTCCGACGGCCAGCGCTCAGGGGGCGTCCGCGTAGCGGGTGGCGAGCGCGGCGGCGCGGTCCCGCAGGGCGGCGCGCAGGGCCTGTGGGGACAGCGCTTCCGCGTCCGTGCCGAGCTGCCAGAGCGCCCATTCGGCGTGCCGGGAGTCCTGGAAGGTCACCTCGAGCCGTAGCCGGCCGGCGTCGTCGACCGCTTCCATGAGGACGGCGAGCGCCGTGCTCACGAGCTCCTCGCGCCGGGCCGGATCCATCCGAACCAGCACCGCGATCTGGTCCCCGCCCGTCCGGAACCGGGTGCTGCGTTCCTGCCAGATCCGGTCCAGGTCGACCTGGTCCGGTCGCTCCGCGCGCTCGGCGAGCTCCTCGGCGGCGCTGATCCGCGACAGCCGGTAGGTGCGGTCCGCGCCGGATGTCGTGGCCAGCAGGTAACCCTTGTCGCGCACCGTGACCAGGCCGATCGGGTCCACGTTGCGCCAGCTCGCCGGCCGGTCCACCGGTGCGTAGTGGATACGCAGCTTGTGTCCGGCCAGCACTGCGCGCCGCACCTCGACCAGCACGGTGCCTGGCACCTCGTCGGCGGGCGCCCTGCGGGAGAGCAGGTCCGTCTCCGGGTCGACGAGGAACCGCTGAGCAGCGTCGCTCGTGGTCGCCCGGTGGCTCTCGGGCAGCGCGTCGACGACCTTGCGCATGGCCGACGCGAGCGCCGAGCTGAGGCCGAACACCTGCTCGCCCCTGCCCGAACCGGCTGCCAGCAGGGCAAGGGCCTCGTCATGGTTCAGCCCGGTGAGCTCGGTCCGGAACCCGGGCAGCAGGGCGAACCCGCCGTGGCGGCCCCGTTCCGCGTAGACCGGGACGCCCGCCGCCGAGAGCGACTCGATGTCGCGCAGCACGGTGCGGGTGGACACCTCGAGCTCGCGAGCCAGCGTCTCCGCGGTCAGCCGGCCGCGCTGGCGCAGCAGCAGGACCAACGAGACCAGCCGGTCGGCGCGCACACGGAAACTCTAGCGGGATACCTGACACAGGGTGTCGTGTTTTGCGGGGAGGCTCGTGCCCACGACGTCGCGGAGCGCAGCTTCGCCGACACGCGTCGTCCCTACGAGTCGGATGGAGTCGACATGGCAATCGAACGAACGGCGGTCAACCCGGTGACCTGGTCGGTCGAGATGGGGTTCAACCAGGGCGAGATCGTCTCCGGGCAGGCCAGGACCCTGTACTGCTCAGGACAGACCGCGACGGGTGGCGACGGCACACCCCGCCACGACGGCGACATGGCGGCCCAGCTGGCGCTGAGCCTGGACAACGTGGTGGCGGTGCTCGACGCCGCGGGCATGTCCCTCGCGAACCTCGTCCGGCTCAACGTCTACACCACCGACGTCGACCTCCTGTTCCAGCACTACGGCGCGCTGGCGGCGCGGCTCGGTGCCGCCAGGGTGGCGCCGGCCACGACGATGCTCGGGGTGACCCGGCTGGCGATCCCCGGCCAGCTGGTCGAGCTGGAGGCGACCGCCGTCGCGTGACGCGATCCTGGTGCCGCTGCTGCTCGTGCCGCTCGACCGGCACGAGCAGCAGCCAGGTCCGAGCAGCAGCCAGGTAGGAGTAGCAGCCAGGCTCGAGCCGTCAGCCTCGTTCGGCGACGAACCGCCGCGTGACTGTGATGTCGCGTTCGCCGTACCCCGACGCGACCAGCTCGTCGAACGACGCGCGCAGGGCGGGCAGCAGGGCCGGGCTGGTGCCGGTCGCCTCCGCGACGTCGGCCGCGAAGCGCAGGTCCTTCACCATGTACCTGGCGAGGCCCGAGGGGGTGTCGTCCCCGGCGACGAGCTTGTCGCGGCAGCTTGCCAGGAGGTTGCCGCCCGCATAGCCGCCGCCGAGCAGGTCCCACAGCGTGCCGAGGTCGATGCCGCTGCGCTCGGCGAGGACGCTGGCCTCCCCCAGGGCCAGGATCGTGGACGCCACGATCATCTGGTTGCAGGCCTTCGCCACCTGACCCGCGCCGAGCGGCCCCAGGTGCACGGGGTTGCCGCAGGCCGCCATGACGCGGGCGGCGCGCGCGACGTCGTCGTCGGCGCCGCCCAGCATGATCGACAGCGTGCCAGCGGCCGCACCGTCGGCGCCACCGGAGACCGGGCAGTCGACCACGCGGACGAGGCCGTCCGTCTCGTGAGCGAGCCGCTCGGCGAGCGCACGGACCCCGGACGGGGACGAGGTGCTGCCGATCAGGAGCAGGGTGGGTTCGGCGACTCCCGCGAGCAGGCCGTCCTCACCCGCCAGCACCTGCTCGACCTCGGGCAGGTCGGGGAGCATGAGAAGGATCGTGCGAGCCGTCGTGGCGAGCTCGCGCGGCGTGGCGGCCCAGGTCGCGCCGGCGGCAGGCAGCGAGTCGCCGTCGCGGCGCGTCCGTCCGGTGACGGTCAGCGCGCCATGAGCCGACAGGAGGCGGTGCGCCATCGGCCGTCCGATCGCACCGATCCCGATCATGCCGACGGGGCCGACGCCGGGTACGTCGGGGCCGGGCACCGCGGAGCCGGCAGGGACAGGAGCGTCATTGGTCATGGGCCCACCCTAGCGAGTGCGCACACCATGGGACAGCGTTCAGCATAATGAACCCTGGGTACTATGGCGCCATGCCGATCGAAGAGGATGCGTCATGACTACTGGCCCAGTACCTGCGACGTCGACCAGCAGGGTCTCGACAAGCTCGACCAACGGAGCAGCGGGCTCGACAAGCGGAGCAGCGGTTTTGCGCGTCGCCGTCGCGGTAGACCTGCGCGAGGAGCTGTGCCGCCGGATCGAGGAGCTCGAGCCCCGCGTCGAGCTGCTCCGGAACCACGCGCTCTACCACCCGATGCGAGGTCCGGCCGACTGGTCCGGCGACCCCGGCTTCGAGCGCACGCCTGCCCAGCAGCGGGAGTTCGAGCAGCTGGTCGACGGCGCCGACGCGCTCTTCGGCATCCCCGACGTCGACCCGGCGGCGCTCGCCCGCACCGCCGCCGCCAACCCCCGGCTGCGCTGGGTGCACACGACCGCCGCAGGGGGCGGCGGCCAGGTCAAGGCGGCACGCCTGCCGGCGGAGGCGCTCGAGCGCGTCGCGTTCACGACGAGCGCCGGCGTGCACGGCGGGACGCTCGCCGAGTTCGCCGTCTTCGGGGTGCTCGCGGGAGCGAAGGACCTCCCCCGCCTGCACGCGCAGCAGGCGCGCCGCGAGTGGACCGACCGTTGGGAGATGCGCCAGCTCGACGAGATGACGGTGCTCGTAGTCGGCCTGGGGGGCATCGGCAGGTCCGTCGCCGCGAAGCTGCACGCCCTGGGCGCGCGGGTGCACGGCACCACCCGGTCGGGCGAGCCGGTCGACGGCGTCGACCGGCTGGTGCCGATCGACGACCTGGCCGAGGCGGTCCGCCAGGCCGACGCGATAGTGGCCACGCTGCCGGGCACTGCGGCCACCGAAGGGCTGATCGGCGAGGCGGTGCTCGCGAACGTCCGGCCCGGCACCATCGTGGTGAACGTCGGGCGCGGCACCGTGATCGACGAGCCCGCCCTGGTCGCGGCGCTGGCCGACGGCCGCGTGGGGTTCGCGGCGCTCGACGTCTTCGCGGTCGAGCCGCTGCCCGACACCAGCCCGCTCTGGGACCACCCGCAGGTGCTCGTCAGCCCGCACACCGCGGCACTCAGCGGCGCCGAGGAGGAGCGGATCGCGCGCCTGTTCGCCGATAACGCCCGCCGCCTCCTCGACGGCGAACCGCTCGTCAACCAGATGGATACGATCGAGTTCTACTGACGACGTAAGCCTGCGAAGGAGCAGAATGCCCGAACAGCCCGAGCGTGACCCCGCCCCCGCCGTCACGCGTTCGTTGCGCATCCTCAACCTCCTCGCGGACGCCGAGGGCGCGCCGATGACGCTCAGCGACATCGCTCGCGCGCTGGGGATCGCGAAGTCGTCGACGGCGAACCTCGTGTCCGTGCTCGAAGAGGGCCGGATGATCGAGCGGGTCCCGCAGGGCTACCGGCTCGGACGTCGAACGGCGGAGCTCGGTGGCGCGTTCGCCATCCAGTTCAACCAGGTCCGGGAGTTCTACGGCATCTGCGACGCGTCCCCGGTGCTCCGCACCGAAGTCGTGCAGATCACCATGCTCGAGGGCGCCGACACGCTCTATCTCGCGCGGCACGAGGGCCGACGGCGGTACCAGCTCGGCACACCGCTCGGCTCCCGGCTGCCCGCGGCCCTGAGCGCCTCCGGCAACGCCCTGCTCATGCGGCTCACGGACGAGGAGATCACGGAGCTGGTGGGCCCGACGGCACCGTTCCCGCAGCTCACGCAGCACAGCATCCGGGACCTGGACGACCTCCTGACCCGGATCCGGGCGAGCCGCGCCCGTGGCTACGCCGTCGACCCGGCGGGGTCGGTGCGGGGCGTCGTCGGCGTCGCCGTCCCGCTCGAGCCGTGGCAGGCGAGCGACCCGCCGTTCGCGCTCGGCGCGGCACTGCCGCAGGAGCTGGCGGCGGACGACGCCCAGGTCGCGCGCATCGGTGAGGCCCTGATCGCCGCCGCCGCCGAGCTCACGAACCCGCTGTCCCGCGGCTCCGGGCAGCAGCGGGCGTCCTGACGGCCGGGGCCCGGGCCCTGCTGGACCACTCACCACTCAACCGATCTGTACACAGTGTTGAACACTGTTCACAGTAGCGGCTACAGTGAGTCGCGTTCAGCCCGTCCGGCGCACTGCGGCACCGGGCGGCCATCGAAGGAGATGACTCGTGACTGATACCACCCCGCGCCAGGTCGACACGGAGGACCCGGTCCACGCGGAGAACCTGCGCCGTGCCACGCTCGCCTCCTCGGTCGGGTCCGCCCTCGAGTACTTCGACTTCGCCCTGTACGGCCTGTCGTCGGCCCTGGTCTTCAACACCCTGTTCTTCTCGAACCTCGACCCGGCCATGGGCGTCGTCGCCGCGTTCGCCTCGTTCGGCGTCGGCTTCGTGGCCCGGCCGCTCGGCGGGCTGTTCTTCGGGACCCTCGGCGACCGGATCGGCCGCAAGTGGGTGCTCCTCGTGACGATCGCGCTGATGGGCGGCTCGACCACCCTGATCGGCGTGCTCCCCACCTACGAGTCGATCGGCATCTGGGCCCCCATCCTGCTGACCACGCTGCGCCTGCTCCAGGGGTTCGGCGCGGGAGCAGAGCAGGCCGGGGCCACGGTCCTCATGGCCGAGTACTCGCCCGTCCGGCGCCGCGGCTTCTTCTCGTCTCTGCCGTTCATCGGCATCCAGCTCGGTACCCTGCTCGCCGCCCTCGTCTTCACGGGCCTGTCGTCCCTGCCCGAGGACGTCTTCCTCGACTGGGCCTGGCGGGTCCCGTTCCTCTGCTCGTTCCTGCTGATCCTCGTCGCGATGTTCATCCGGGCCCGCCTGCGCGAGACCCCGACCTTCGTGGTGCTCGAGAAGCACGAGCAGGTGGAGGACCATCCCATCCGCCAGGTCTTCACCAAGGGCTTCCCCGGCGTCGTCGTCGGCATCGGCCTGCGCATGGCCGAGAACGGCGGCTCGTACATGTTCCAGGCGCTCGCGCTGAGCTTCGCCACCGGGACCGCTGCCGCGACCGTCGACAAGTCGCTCGCGACCTGGGGCGTGACCATCGGCTCGCTGATCGGCATGGCGGTGATCCCGCTGACCGGCCACCTGTCCGACCGGTACGGCCGCGTCCCGATCTACCGGGCCGGCGCGGTGTTCATGCTGCTCTACGCGTTCCCTGCCTGGTGGATGCTGCAGACCGGCAACCCGGCGCTCGTCATCACCTCCATCGCGATCGGGATCGGCATCGCCGTCAACACCATGCTCGGCCCGCAGTGCGCCATGCTTCCCGAGATGTTCGGCAACCGGCACCGCTACCTGGGCGTCGCGATGGCACGCGAGCTCTCGGCGGTGATCGCGGGCGGGCTCGCCGGCGTCCTCGGCGCCTGGTTGATCGCCATCACGGACGGCAACTGGCTGGTCCCCGCCATCTACATGACGGTCCTCGCCACCATCACGACGGCCGCCACGTTCCTCGTCCCCGAGACCCGCGGCCGCGATCTGCTGCTGGTCGAGGACGCCGTACGGGTCTCGACCATCGAGGGAGCAGTGCGCTGACATGACGACCGGCATGACGACCGGCAACGGGCTCTTCGACCTGACGGGACGCACCGCGCTCGTGACCGGCTCCAGCCAGGGCATCGGCCGGACGCTCGCAACGGGCCTCGCCCAGGCGGGGGCGCACGTGATCGTGCACGGCCGCGACGCGACCAAGGCACGGGCTACCGCCGACGCGGTAGCAGCACGGACCGGCGCTACCACCTCCGTCTCGACCTTCGACGTGACCGACGCCGACGCCGTGGAGGCCGGCATCAGCACCATCGAGGCCGACGCCGGAGGGATCGACATCCTGGTCAACAACGCGGGCATCCAGCGCCGCGGACCCATCACCGAGTTCGCGGACCAGGACTGGCACGACCTCGTCGCCACGAACCTCACGAGCGTGTTCCTGCTGTCCCGGCGGGTGGCGCGCACCATGGTGGAGCGCGGCAGCGGCAAGATCGTCAACATCGGCAGCGTGCAGTCGCAGCTCGCCCGGCCCTCCATCGCTCCCTACAGCGCCACCAAGGGCGCGATAGTCATGCTCACCAAGGGACTGTGCGCGGATCTCGCCGGCCACGGCATCACCGTGAACGCGCTGGCCCCCGGCTACTTCGCCACCGAGCTCACCGCGGCGCTCGTCGCCGACCGGGAGTTCTCGGCCTGGGTCGAGGGCCGCACCCCGGCCGGCCGCTGGGGCCGGGTCGAGGACCTCGTCGGCACGCTGGTGTTCCTGTCGTCCGACGCGTCTGCCTTCGTGAACGGGCAGACGGTCTACGTCGACGGCGGCATGACGGCGGTGGTCTGATGCGCAACCTCGCCGTCGTCGTCCATGCCAAGGGCGACCTGCGGATCGAGCCAGTCCAGGAGCCCGAGCCCGCGGCCGACGAAGCCGTCGTGGCCATCGCCTACGGCGGGATCTGTGGCAGCGACCTGCACTACTGGCAGCACGGCGCGGCCGGCGCGTCGATCCTGCGGGCGCCGATGGTGCTCGGCCACGAGGTCTCCGGCACGGTGCTCACGGCCGCCGCCGACGGCACGGGGCCGCGCGCCGGGACCCGCGTCACCGTGCACCCGGCGACCGACGGCACCTACCTCGGCTCCGCGGCACGGTTCCCGCACCAGGACGGCGCCTTCGCCCGCCGCGTCGCCCTGCCCGCCGGCATGCTCCGGGCCGTGCCGGACGGCGTGGACCTGCGCACGGCAGTCCTCGCCGAACCCGCGTCGGTGGCGTGGCACGGCGTGACCCGCTCCGGCGGGGTCGCCGGCAAGCGGGTGCTCGTGATCGGGTCCGGCCCCATCGGTGCGCTCGCCATCGCCGTCGCGCGGCACCACGGGGCTGCCGAGATCATCGCAACGGACCTCCACGACCTCCCTCGGCAGATCGCGACGCGGCTCGGCGCGGACACGACCCTGGACGCGCGCGACGAGGACGCCGTCGGCGCCGTCGGGGCGGACGTGGTCGTCGAGTCCTCCGGCACGGTGCCCGGCCTCGCGAGCGCCGTGCGGGGCGCCCGGCGTGGCGGGACCGTCGTCCTGCTCGGGCTGCAGCGTGCGGGCGACGTGCCCGCGCCGATGTCCCTGGTCATCACCCGCGAGCTGCACCTGGTGGGGTCGCTCCGGTTCGAGGACGAGATCGACGATGTCGTCGCCGCGCTCGCCGACGGGACGCTCCCGGTGGACCCGGTGGTCACGCAGGAGCACGACGTGGCCGAGGCACTGGAGGCGTTCGAGGTGGCGCGAGACGCGTCGCTGTCGTCGAAGGTGCTGCTGCGCTTCTGACGCTGTTCGCGATGCGATCGGACCACGATCGCGAAGCTCGACACCCCGGTCGATCCTCTACAGTTGACCCGCGCCCACCGCCCCTGCCGTCTTGGGAGATGTCTTCGTGAGTTCACACCCGCGCGAGTTCCGTCTGCTCGTCACCGGTGGAGGGACCGGTGGACATACCTATCCGGCTCTGACCACGCTTCGCGCCCTCCAGGCCAGGCTCGCCCAGGACGGCACAGCGGTCAGCGTCCTCTGGGCAGGGACCGCCGAGGGCCTGGAGGCCAAGGTCACGGCGTCCGAGGGCATCCGGTTCGTGCCGGTCGCCACGGGCAAGCTCCGTCGGTCGAGCAACCCGCTGGGCATGCTGACGGCTGCCAACATGAAGGACATGGCGCGCGTTCCGCTCGGCGTCGCGCAGGCCAGGTCGATCGTGGCCGAGTTCAAGCCGGACGTGATCCTGTCGACCGGCGGCTACGTCGCCGTCCCGATCGGGCTCGCCGCGGGACTGCTGCGCCGTCCGCTCGTGGTGCACGAGCAGACCGTGCGGCTCGGGCTGGCCAACCGCCTCCTGGCGAAGCGCGCCACCCGCGTCGCGGTGTCCTCGCCGTCCACCCTCGAGCTGCTGTCGGAGAGCGTGCGCGAGCGGGCCGTCGTCACCGGCAACCCGGTGCGTGCCGAGGTGCTGTCCGGGGAGCCGCTCAAGGCCGTCGACGCGCTCGGCCTGGACTCGTTCGACCCGGACCTACCGGTCCTGTACGTGACGGGCGGCGCCCAGGGATCGGTCCAGATCAACTCTCTGATCGCCGACACGCTGCCCTGGCTGCTCCCGCAGACGAACGTGATCCACCAGTGCGGGCCGGACAACCTCCAGGAGATGTTCGACCGCACCACCGCGCTACCGGCCGACCTGGCCGCGCGCTACCGGGTGCTCGGGTTCGTCGGCGCAGAGCTGCCGGACGTGCTCGCGCTGGCCGACGTCGTCGTCTCCCGGAGCGGGGCCGGGACCATCGCGGAGCTCACCGCGCTGGGCAAGCCGTCCGTGCTGGTCCCGCTGCCGTCGTCGGCCGGGGACGAGCAGGCGCACAACGCGCGCCGGCTGCAGGACCTGGGCGCCGCCGTAGCCCTGGAGGGCGACGTGCACGAGATGGACCTCCGGGCGGCGATCCGGCCGCTGCTCTCCGACGCCGGACGGCGTGCGCGGATGTCCGACGCCGCCCGGGAGCACGGGCGTCCTGATGCTGCCGAGCGGCTCGTCGATGTGCTGCTGGAGGCGGCGCGTCCCGCCGCCGGGGCCTGACGATCCCCCGTTAGGCTGGCCCGGTGCTCATCGAGCGAGTCCGGGTCAAGCCGCCCGCCGTCGAGGAGGGCCAGTGGCCCTGGACCGTGCCCGCCATCGGCGACCTCGCCGCCCAGGGGGTCCGGCTGAGCAGCAGCATCGTCGTCCTCGTCGGCGCCAACGGGAGCGGCAAGTCCACCCTGCTGGAGGCGATCGCCGAGGGCTACGGCCTGGACGTGCGCGGCGGGCACGGCGGCCGCAAGTACGCCAGCACCCAGAAGACGAGCCCGCTCGGTGAAGCGATCATGCTCGACCGCACCCGCGCCGGGTCCGGCATGACGCGCCGCAACGCCAAGGGCTTCTATCTCCGCGCCGAGACCGCTTTCGGGATGCTCGAGTACATGACCGGGGCCGGGATATCCGGCTACGGCGACAAGCCGTCCTGGGAGGTCAGCCACGGCGAGTCCTACCTCCAGGCGATCCTGGGCCGGTTCGACGGGCCGGGCCTGTACCTCCTGGACGAGGCCGAGGGGCCGCTGTCGTTCGAGTCGACCCTCCAGCTGCTGTACCGCATCCAGGACCTGGTGGCCGAGTTTCCGGCCCAGGTGATCTACGCGACGCACTCGCCCATGGTCGCCGCCCTGCCGGGAGCGCAGATCCTCGAGATGACGGACGAGGGCATCGCCGAGCGGAGGTGGGCGGAGCTGGAGTCGGTGGGCCTGTGGAAGAGATTCCTGGGTCGGCCCGAGACTTTCTTCGACGACGCCTCGTAGTCGAGCGGCGGTCCACTGGGCTGATAGCGGTGAGGCGCCCTCCGGTCCGCTTCGAGAATGCGATCGTGCACGGTTCAGCGCCTCGAAGCGTGCGTGATCGCATTCTCGCGGCGGACCGGCCACCTGGACCTACTGTTGAGGACCACCGAACAGGAACGGAGCATCGATGTCCGCACAGCAGAGCGGCAGCAGCTGGGCCATGGGCGTCGCCGACGACGGAGTCGTCACGATCGGCGACCCGCGACTCAAGGCCCCCACGACCACCGTCGACCCGGCCGAGGCCGGCGAGCTGCTGCAGACCCTGACCGCCCGGTTGCGCGACCTCCGCGGCGCTGGCCTCGCCGCGCCGCAGATCGGGGTCTCGGTCCGGGCAGCGGTCGTCGAGGTGCGCAGGACCGACGTCTTCCCCGACCGGCCGGAGACCGGCCTGATCCAGCTGGTCGATCCCGTCGTCGTCGAGCGCTCCGACGAGACCGTGCTGGACTGGGAGGGCTGCTTCAGCGTGCCGGGTTACATGGGCCAGGTATCGCGGGCAGAGCACCTCACCGTCCGGTACACCACCGAGGCCGGCGAGACGGTCACGCGCGAGTTCACGGGCTACCCCGCCCGGGTGGTCCAGCACGAGATCGACCACCTCGACGGCGTCGTGTACCTCGACCGCATGGCCGACCTGACCAGCCTCACGACCACCCAGAACTACCTCGACCACCACCGGCCGACGTCGGGCTAGCGTCCGCGACGGGCTCACCGCCGGTCGCCCGGCCGCCTCGGGCTCTGGCGCCGGGAGTTTCGCCGGGCCTGAGCCCCTGGCGCGCCTGAGCCCCGGCCCGCACGACGGCGGCTGCGGGCGGCTACTAGTCGACCCAGCGGTCGTACTGCAGGTTGAACTGCACCGACCCCGCCGCTACGTCCATCGCCCAGGTACACACCCGCCGCAGGTCCAGCACGCTCTGGAAGGCACACTCCGTCCGGCCGGGTACCACCGCGGCCGCCAGCTCCTCGCCCGACATCCCTGCCGGAGGAGCGACCGTCAGCTCCACCCAGCAGCCCCCGGAGCCGCAGCCCATCCCCTCGGCAGTCACCCGGGCGCCGTCGGGCAGCGGAGGGAGGGTCGACGCCGGCGGGATGGCCGACTCGTCGAGGGCCAGCGACAGGGGAAGCACCGTCAGCCCCGCCGCCGCGACCGCGACCAGCGCCACGACTCTCCTGACCACGGTTCGGGTACGCACCATCCGCAGACCTTACGGGGCCTGACGTCACCGCGCGGAGATGAGATCGGTCGCTTGGTATCAGTTCGGTCAGTTGATTGACCGAACTCATCCCATCGGACCGAAGTCACCGAGACCCGGCAGCAACCGACCGAACTCACCGAGCCCGCCGGTTCAGTTTTGGGTCCGATTGAACCAATGTCCCCTTTCACCCGTAGTGAGGGGCAGAGGGCGGCAGTGGGTCGGCCCGCGAACGAGAGGGGCGGAGCGTGCGCAGAGGAACAAAGGTGGCGGTCGGTGTCGGTGCGGGGGTGGTCGTGATCGGTGCGGCAGCGGTGATCTTCGGGCCGGGTCTGTACGCGGACCGGGCCAACGAGGCTGCGGCCGAGGCGCCCGCCCTCGAGCAGTCCGCGGTTCCCCTGCCCGACGCCGACGCGGCCGCCGGCACCTGGGCTGTGAGCGACGGGTCGTTCGCCGGGTACCGGGTCGACGAGGTGCTGCAGGGCGAGGACGTCACGGTCACGGGGCGCACCGAGGACGTCACCGGCTCGGTCACGGTCGCCGACGGTGCGATCAGCGAGGCCGACATCGAGGTGGACATCGCGAGCGTGGCGACCGACGAGGCCAACCGCGACGCGTACTTCCGCGACGAGGCGATGGAGGCAGGCACCTACCCGACCGCGACCTTCGTGCTCACCGAGCCGGCACCGATCGAGGAAGGCGCAACGGCCGTCGAGCTGACGGGCGACCTCACCATCCACGGCGTCACGCAGGCCGCCACCGTCGAGGCAGAGGTCGCCGGGGACGCGACCAGCGGCGACCCCGTGCAGGTCATCGGCAGCGTCCCGGTCACGTTCGCCGACTTCGACGTCGAAGCGCCGTCGCTCGGGTTCGTGACGGTGGAGGATGAGGGCAGCATCGAGTTCTCGCTGCAGCTCCAGCCCGAGCAGTAGAGCCAGTCAGCAACCACGCGGCCACACCGGCCGACAACGACGAAGCCGGAGGCGACCGGACCGTGACCAGAGGCGACTCGCCCGCCGGCGCCGAGGACGAGCTCCTCGCCGCGGTGCACGACACGCACGCCGGTGCGCTGTACCGGTATGTCGTGCGCCGCACGGGCGACGAGGAGGAGGCGCGCGACGTCGTGCAGGAGACCCTGCTGCGCGCGTGGCGCCACCCCGAGGTGCTCGAACGGTCGGAGGAGTCGGTGCGCGCCTGGCTGTTCACGGTCGCGCGCAACCTCACCGTCGACCACCTCCGCAGCGCCCGGCGCACCCGCGAGCGGGCCACGGGGCACGTGCCGGACCGCGAGGAGCGGGACACGACGCAGGCCGTGCTCGACTCCTGGCTCGTCGCCGACGCGCTGGTGTCGCTGTCGCCGGCGCACCGGGCGGTAGTCGTAGGCGCGTACTACGGCGGCCGTTCGGTGGGCGAGCTCGCGACCGAGCTGGGCATCGCGCCCGGAACGGTGAAGTCGCGCCTGCACTACGGGCTGCGCGCGCTGCGCCTGGCCCTGCAGGAGAAAGGAGTCACGTCATGATCCCGGCAGATCCAGGACACTGCGGCGACCAGTACGCCGAGTGGGACGCCGCGTACGTGCTCGGCGCCCTGAGCCCGAGCGACCGTCGCGCCTACGAGCGGCACCTGGCCGAGTGCGACACGTGCCGCTCCGCCGTCGCCGAGCTCGCCGGCATGCCGGGCCTGCTGAGCACCCTGACCGCTGCGCACGCGGAGGCGCTCGTCGCGGAGGCACCCGGTACGGAGCTGTCCGACGGCGGCGGGCGGGCACCGTACGGCGTCGGTCCCGAGCCGGCTCCCGTCGTCTCGCTCGCGAGCCTCGCCGGCGCGGCACGCAGGTCCCGTACCCGACGCCGGTCGCTGACGGCGGTCGCCGCATCGGTCCTGGTGGCCGTCGGGGCCGTCGGCGGGTCGGTGCTCGCGAGCGGCGACCTGTTAGGGGTGCCGGACGGTGCGGGCACGCCGCCGTCCGCCACCCTCGCGGGTGCGCGAACGGTCGAGCTGCGCCCGGTGGGCGACGCCGACATGCGCGCGGAGCTGATCGTCACGCCCACCACCTGGGGCACGAGCCTGCGGTGGAGCTGCCACTACCCGCCCGAGCCGGGGCCGCAGTCCGACACGCGCTACACGCCGCCGGAGCCGATCAGGTACGAGCTCGTCCTGGTGGGCCGGGACGGCGCGCGCACGGTAGCGGGGACCTGGTCCTGGTCCGGTGGCGCGACGACGGGCCTGGACGCGTCGTCGGCAGTACCGCTGACCGACGTGGACCGGATCGAGATCACCCTCGACGGGCACGAGGAGGCACTCGCGTCGGCGACGCTATGACAGTCGCCGGGGCTCGGGCCGCGGCTCCAGGACCACCAGCGCCGTCTCGGTCGAACGGAGTGCCGCGTGCTCGTCGAGGTGCCGGTCGATCTGCCGCCAGCTGTCCCAGAGCCGCTCCCGCTCGTCACCGACGGCACGCTGCGCGCGCACGAAGCGGGAGCCGTCGGCCAGCTCCACGGTGGCGTCGGGGTGGGCCTGCAGGTTGAGCCACCACTCCGGATCGCCGTCGGACCAGCCGTTCATCGCCATCGTGACGAGGTTGGGCCCGTCCTCGATGTAGGCGAGGATCACGCTGCGCTCGTACCCGGTACGACGCCCGGTCGTGGTCACGCGCATGGTGCCCCAGCTGTGCGGCCGGGGGCGCCGGAGGCCGACCTTGCCGCCGGTGACGCGGTAGATGCCGCGGTGGACCGCCCACGCCGTACGGACGAACCAGCGTGGGGGAACCCGCGGAGCAGAGTTGCGTTCGACTGACTTGTGCTCGTTCGACACGCTGAGCCTCCGGCCTTCGGTGAGTCGTCCACCCGGTGCTCTGCCTTCGCTGAGCGGCGGCAACCCGTCGTCACCAGGATAGAGAGCGCACCCGCTCAGGGCCAGAGACGCGCGACCAGGCCGAGTGTCAGGTGACACTCCAGGCGTAGCACGCGGTGCTACAGTGGGTGGCATGGCAGAGCAGATCAGCCAGCGAGAGCTGCGCAACGACAGCGGGCGCATCATGCGTGCCCTCGACGAGGGCTATACCTTCATCGTGAGCCGCAACGGGCACCCTGTCGGCGAGCTGCGCCCGCTGCGCCGTCAGCGATTCATCACCGCCCAGGCCGCCGTGGAGATGTACCGTCACGCACCGCAGCTCGACTGGGACTCAGTTCGAGCCGACATCGATGAGTATGTGGACCAGGACATCGAGCCTCGTGGCTGAGCGCCTGCCCCAGGGACTCCTCGACACATCGGTAGTGATCGATCTGGAAGACATTCCGGCCGTCGACCTGCCGGTCGAGGTCGCGATCTGCGCGATCACGCTGGCCGAGCTCGCTGCGGCACCGGTGGCTGCCACCGACGCGGCCGAACGGGCTCGCCGCCAGGACCGGCTCCAGCGCACCGAGGCCGCGTTCGACCCGATCCCGTTCGACATCGAAGCTGCCCGCAGCTACGCCAGGGTCTACGCCGCGGTCGTAGCTCAAGGACGCAAACCCCGTCGCCGGCTCGCCGATCTGATGATCGCTTCAGTCGCGCTCACCGAGGGCCTTCCGGTGATCACGCGCAACCCGGACGACTTCATCGGGCTTGAGGACCTTATCGACGTCGCAACGGTCTGAGGCCCGGACCCGAACGTGTCAGACCCTGGTGACGCCATAGCGGCACCAGGGTCTTGACGGGCAGCCGGAGCGGGTCAACCCCAGATCGCGTCCGCCCACTCCGGGTGGTCGATGAACGGGTTCCGGTTGTGCTGGAACTGCTCGTAGATCACGTCGTTGCGGTTCGCCTCGAACGCGGAGACCGGGTCGGCGTCGTGCCAGTCGAGCAGCACCGACAGCCGGCCGTGCAGCGGGGCCGAGCCGTTGCTGACCGCGTCGTTGGGCTCCAGGTCGGCGAAGCTGTCCTCGCCCTCGTAGCGCACCGCCATGTAGAGGATCATGCGCGCGACGTCGCCCTTCACTTCGTCCCGCGGCTCGAACGAGTCCGAGTCGGTGTAGCTGCCCGGTGCGCCGCTGACCTGGCTGCCGCCGTTGTCGAAGTCCTTGTTGCCGCGAATGCTGTTGACCTGGACGTCCGTGGGGCGCAGGTGGTGCAGGTCCGTGCCCGGTCCGGTCGCCGTACCGAAGTCGCCGTGCGACTTGGCCCAGACGTGCTCCCGGTTCCAGTCGCCGACGTCGCCGCCGTTGAGGTTCTTGGCGCGCGACTCACCGCTGTACAGCAGGACCACGTTGTTCGGGTTCGCGGGGTCCTCGTCCGAGGCCTGGAGCCCCGTCCACACCTCGCTGTACGAGAGCTGGTCGCCCGCGCTGATGATGTCGTTCAGCTCCGACTTGAGCGGCTCGCCCGTCAGACCTGACGCGCTGTCGTAGTAGCCGGCGGGGACGTCGGCGGCGGTCCGCGCGGCGACGTCGTGCACGACGCCACCCCGCGCGGCGACGTCGTGCGCCGTGCCGCTCTGGGCGACCGCGCCCGGCGCCGCCAGCACACCCGCAGCGATCACGAGCGCCGACAGCCCACTCCCCCAAGCCCGTCCGAAACGTGTGCGCATTGTCGACCTCCGTGTGAGTCGGCCCGCGACCCCCGGCAGGCCACGGTGCGTCGTCCACACTGGCACGCCCGATCTCCGACCACCGGCGTCTTGCGTTAATTTCGGGTGAAATCCAGACAGACAGCGACTTTTCATCCAAGCATGACCATGCAGTTGCTGCCAGAATCAGGCCGATCCTGGCAGCAACTGCATGGTCAACTTCCTACCGCGCCGCGTAGGTCGTCTCGTCCAGGCCCGACTGGGTCGGGTCGTGGTCCACCTCCCCGACGTCGTACATGGTCGTCATCCAGTGGTAGAAGTTGTCGCCGCGGTCCCGGAGCAGCCGGTACAGCCGGCCCATCATGCGGCGCTGGACCTCCGCCAGCCCCGGGGCGTCGTACACGTTGGTGAGCTCGTGCGGGTCGGTCTCCAGGTCGTACAGCTCGTTCACCGAGTCCGGGTTGACCACCAGCTTGTACCGGTCCTCGCGCAGCATGCGCTGCGGGTACGGGAAGTGGTGCCCGTGGAACTCGCACACGATGTCCTCCTCCCACTCGACCTCGTGCCCCTCGGCCAGCGGGAGCAGGCTGCGGGAGTCGATCGCCGGCTTCGGGTCGATCCCGGCCAGCTCGAGGATCGTGGCCGTGCAGTCCAGGAGGCTCACGAACTCGGTACGCACCTGGCCCGCCGGGCCGCCCGGTACCCGCAGCAGGCCCGGCGTGCGATAGATGTCCTCGTACATCGCCGGTCCCTTGTCGTGCAGGCGGTGCGCCCCCGTGAACTCGCCGTGGTCGCACGTGAAGAACACCGCGGTGTCGTCCACCAGGCCCAGCCGCTCGAGCGCGTCCATGACGCGGCCGATCTGCTGGTCGATGAGCGTCACGTAGCCCCAGTAGACGGCGATCAGCTTGCGCGTCACCTCGATGGGCATCGTGTCGAACGTCCAGTGCGCGCTGTAGTTGGCCTGGACGGGCGGCTTGCCCTCGAAGGTCTCGGCGATCGACGCCGGCAGCTCGACGTCGGCCGGGTCGAACATGTCGAAGTACTCGTCCGGCACGATGTACGGCAGGTGGGGCCCGAAGAAGCTGAGCTCCAGGAAGAACGGTCGGGCCCCGCTGCGGTAGTCGTCGGCGTACCGCTCCAGCAGCTCGATCGTGCGGGTCGCCAGGTAGTGCTCGAACGTGGCCTCCACCGGCTGGTGCAGGCGTGCCGCGAGGAGGTTGCCCGGCCCGCCGTTGGGCAGCGTGCCGCGCACGCGGTCGCTGATCTCGTACGGCGGCAGGTCGTTGTCCCGCAGGTAGGCGAGGTAGTCCTCGTTCTCCACCGGGTTGTGCCAGCCCGGCAGGTCCGGTCCGTCGAACCCGAAGTACGCGGCGTTCTTCACCGTGCCGGCGTGCCACTTGCCCACGAGCCCGGTGTTGTACCCGTGCTCCCGCAGCGCCTCGACATAGGTGAAGGTGCCGTCGGCCAGGTCTTCCTGGTAGCCCACGTTGCGCTCGTGGTTGGCCAGCACCTGGTGCCGGAACGGTGCCTGGCCGGTGAGCAGGCTCGCGCGCGACGGCGTACAGATCGCCGTCGGCGTGTACCACCGGTCGAACCGGGTGCCCGTCCGGGCCAGCTCGTCGAGCACCGGGGTGGAAGCGTGCGAGTTGCCGTAGGCACCCAGCGTGTCCGCCCGGTGCTGGTCGGTCATGAGGAACAGGACGTTCCGGCGCGGCGGCGTCGTCTCGCCCGCACCGGTCGGTGCGTCGGTCGGTGCGTCGGTCGGTGCGTCGGTCACTGCGTCGGTCGCTGCGTCTGCCACCGGGTCACTCACCCGCCTTGAGGAACAGGTCGCCCGTGTAGTACTCGGACGGGTCGACCGGCGCGTCGAGCGTGCCCGCCTCGACGAAGTACTCGTTCATGCCGGACAGCCACGTGTCGACGGTGCCGTCCTCGGTGATCTTGTCGAGCTCGGCCAGGTCGAGGACCTCGACGTTCGCGGCGTCCGCCTCGACGTCGGCCACGTCGAGGTTGTTGAAGTCGGCAGTGAGCTGGATGGCCTCGTCCATGTTCTCGGCCCGGTAGGCGATGGCCTCGCGCAGCACCTTGAGCACGGCGTCGACCTTCTCGGCGTCGTCGGCCACGACGTCGTTGCCCGCGACGAACGCCGTCGGGAAGGCGACGGTCTCCTCGAAGTCGGTGTTGTCCGCGAGCTCGACCAGGTCGGGGACCTGCTCCTTGACCGTCGCGAGCGACGGGTACCAGAAGCCGGCGGCGTCGACCTGGCCGGACGACAGCGCGGCCACGATGGCCGGCGGCTCCATCGGCACGAGCTCGACGTCCTCCTTGGTCATGCCCGCCTCCTTGAGGGCGAGCGTCAGGATCATGTCGCCCGACGTGCCCTCCGGCACCGCGACCGTCTTGCCCGCGAGGTCCTCGACGGACTCGATACCGGGCTGCGCGACGACGCGGTCGGCCCGGCCGAGCGTGTTCATCGCGACGAGCTTCGCCTGCCCGGAGGCCGGCAGCCAGAACGCGCCGGGGCCGATGTACCCGAAGTCGAGGTCACCCGTGCCGAGCGCCTGGATCTGCAGCGGCCCGTTCGTGAACGACGACGTGGTGGCGTCGACGCCGTGCTTCTCCCACAGCCCCTGGTCCTCGGCGATCGCCAGCAGGCTGGTGCCGTTGAAGTCGGGGATGTAGCCGAAGGTCACCTCGATGGAGTCGCCGCCGTCTTCACCGGCGGCACCGCCGGAGGAGCAGGCGCCAACGGACAGCACGAGAGCGAGGCCGGCGAGCGCCGCGCCGAGAGTTTTGCGGGGAAACGGCCTGGAAAATCGCATGGGGGATCCTTAGAACGGGTTATTGGGTTCTGGGTAAGGGTGGCCGGTCAGGGGGTCACCGGCGGGGCCGGGCTAGTGGCCGGCGGTCTGGTGGTAGACGGCGCGCCACACGCGGTTGCGCAGCTCGCCGAACTCGGGGCTGAGGCGCACGTCCTCGGTGCGCGGGTACGGGAGGTCGACGTCGATGACCTCGTGGATCCGGCCCGGGCGAGCGGCCATGACCACGACACGGCCGGCGAGGAACACCGCCTCGTCGACGTCGTGCGTGATGAACAGGACCGTGCGCTTCTCGGTGCTCCAGGTGTCGAGCAGCTGCTCCTGCAGGCGCACGCGGGTCAGAGCGTCCAGCGCACCGAACGGCTCGTCCATGAGCAGGATCGACGGGTTCACCGCGTAGGCGCGGGCGATGGCGCAGCGCTGCTTCATGCCGCCGGAGAGCGTCTTGGGCAGCGCGTCCGCGAACTGCTCCAGGCCGACGAGCCGCACGTAGTGCTCGGCGCGCTCCCTGCGTTCGGCGGCGGGCAGGCCGGCCACCTTGAGGCCGAACTCGACGTTCTTGCGCACGGTCAGCCACGGGAACAGCGCGTACTGCTGGAAGATGACGCCGCGCTCCGGGCCGGGGCCGGTCACCCCGTTGCCGTCGACGAGCACCTCGCCCGACGTCGGCGTCTCCAGGCCCGCGACGATGTTCATCAGGGTGGACTTGCCGCAGCCCGACGGGCCGACGACGGTCACGAACTCGTTGTCGGCGACGTCGAGGGAGACCCTGTCGAGCGCGACGAACTCCTCGTCCTTGAGCGCGAAGGTCTTGCGCGTGTCCCGTACGGAGATCTTCGCGTCGTCGGTCATGGTCCTCGGTGTCTCCTGCGTGGTGGTGGTCATCGTCGCTCCTGCCATCCGGTGAGCCTGGTCTCCGCCAGCAGCAGCAGCCGGTCCATCGCCAGGCCGAGGATGCCGATGACGACGATGCTGACGAAGATCGTCGCGAGGTCGTAGTAGGTCTGGGCCTGCTGCATGCGGAACCCGAGGCCCGCCTGCGCGGCGAGCAGCTCCGCTGCCACGAGGGTGGCCCACGCCGAGCCGAGGCCCACGCGCATGCCGACGAGGATGAACGGCGACGACGCCGGCACCACGACGCGCAGAAAGATCGTGCCGTCCTTCGCGCCGAGCACCCGGGCCGCGTTGATGAGTGTCCGGTCCACGCTGACCACGCCCTGGTACGTCGAGATGACGCACGCCAGGAAGGCCGCCAGGAAGATGACGAACACCTTCGGCAGCTCGCCGATGCCCATCAGCACCAGCACGAGCGGCAGCAGCGCGAGCGGCGGGATGGTGCGGAAGAACTGGATCCACGGCTCGAACAGGCCACGGGCGGGCGTGTACCAGCCCATGAGGAACCCGACGGGCACCGCTGCGGCCGAGCCGAGCAGGAACCCGGCCAGGACGCGGCCGAGGCTGGCCGTCAGGTCCTCCATCAGGGTGCCGTCGCTCCACAGCTCGATGCCCTTGACGAGCACCTCTGGCGGCGTCGGGAGCTGGAGCCCGCTGAGGGCCAGCACCCACCAGATCCCGATCCCGCCCACTACCGAGACGGTGTTGAGGACCAGCAGGGTTGTTCGTTTCCCAGCGCGACGACGGGGTGGTGACCCGTTCTTGGTCGGGGTGGGAGTCGACACGGTCGACGCTGTCACAGGGCTCTCCTCATACGTGCGTGCAGAGTTTCGGGCGGGGCCCCGGGTCGTGGCGCGCGCAGCTCTCCGGGGGCATCGGTGGTCTCCGGCTCGGGGTATCCGGCCAGCAGCGGCGAAAGATGGAAGGCGGCGGCGAGCGCGCCGAGCGCGCCGTCGGTGTCGCGCAGGCGCCCGGCGCGGACCACCAGCGAGTCGCCGGTGGGCAGCGGGTGCAGCTCGTAGCGCAGGGTCGCGGCGGCCTGCTCGACGATCACGGGGGCGACGCGCGTGATCTCGCCGCCGATCACTATCTCGTCCGGGTCGAGGGTCAGGGCCGCCATGCCGAGCACCCGCCCGACGGTCGCGCCGACGTCGCGCAGCACGCCCTCGACCACCGGGTCGCTAGTAGCCACGGCCGCGGCCAGGTCGTCAAGGGTGTCGACCTCGACGCCCTTCTCGCGGCAGGCGGCGAGGACCGCATGGACCGACGCGACGGTCTCGAGGCAGCCGCGCTTGCCGCAGCGGCACTTGGTGCCCGCCGGGTCGACGGAGACGTGGCCCAGCTCGCCGGCATACCCGTGCGCCCCCGTGCCGATCCGCCCGCCGACGACGAGCCCGCCGCCCACGCCGTCCGACAGGCGCACGTACAGCAGGTCGCGCGCGCCCTCGGGCTGCGACACCGCCTCCGCGAGCGCCGCCAGGCGGGTGTTGTTGTCGACGACGACGGGCGCGCCGAACCGCTCGGCGAACGCGGCGTGCACGTCGTCGGGCGCCGTACGACGCACCCAGGGCACCTGTTCGCTGTCGGGGCGCCGGCCGCCGTGCGGTCCGGCGACACCGATGCCGACCGCCTGGAGCTCCCCGAAGTGGAGCCCGTGCTCGCGGGCGAGCCGGTCGATGAGCCCGAAGGCGAGCTCTAGGCGTTCGGACCCCACGGTGTCGTCGTCGTAGTGCTCGACGCCGGAGGCGACCGTCTCGCGCGTCGCGTCGGCGACCGCGGCACGGACGCGCCGGTGCCCGAAGTCGACGCCGAGGTACTGGCCGGAGCCGGGGTCGAGCGCCAGCCGTTCGGCGGGCCGGCCGCTGCCCCTGCGGGTGGCGGCGTCGGTGTCGAGCACCACGATGGCGCCGCGCCGCAGGAGCTCCGCGGTGGTCTCGGAGAGGGTGGTCCTGGAGAGCCCCACGCGCCGGGCGAGCTCGGCGCGGCTCAGTGGTCCGTCGCGCAGTGCGCCGAGAACGCGGCCTTCATGGGCGCGTCTCGCGGTACTTCCGGGTGTCGTCGTCGACATACGAGTGACCATAAGGACCGCTGAATTTTTCCGTCAACAACCCGGCAGAAAACCTGATCAATTACGCCGCATCCGAACAGAACCTCACCCTCTTCTCGTTGAGTGCTGGCTATTTGTGGGTCGAGGCCTCCTGAACCGACACATAGCCAGCACTCAACGAAGGGTTATGGCATGGCGTACGTGCGGACGTAGTCGAATCTCGCCGTGGCGCCCGGGGTGTTCATCGCTACCAGCCCGATGCGGAGGTCCTTGTCGTTCGGCAGGGTCCAGACGCCGCCCCACCGCCACGTCTCCCCGTCGGTGCTGGACGCCATGCGCACCTCCTGCTCACCGTTCACGGCGTCCTCCCGGGCGTACAGCCGCAGCCACGTGGTCTCGCCCGGCGCGGCGCCCCACATCGGGGCGGCGTCCACCGCCGTCGGCGGCGTGGTGGTCGGGCGCGGACCCTCCTTGGTGAACTCCACCTGCTGCGAGACGCTCCCCGGCTTGCGGGCGAGCCCGATCTGGGAGTGCACCAGCTTCACGAACTGGTCGTCGCCTCCGTACAGGACCAGGCCGGCCTGCTTGTTCACCCCGACGCCGTCGAGCTCCAGCTTGGTCTCGACCAGGTAGTCCCCCTCGGGCGCGTCGCGGGTCAGCACGGACGCCGAGTTGGTGCCGAGGTACAGCTCGGCCCGCTGGGTCGGCCAGGCGAACGCGCCGTCTTCGAGGCGGACGCCGTCGGCCGGGCCCCGTACCCAGGACCAGGCCGATCCGTCCTCGCCGGGCATGACGCCGTCGAACTCGTCCGAGCTCCCGGGCAGCAGCGCGCCCGGCTCGGGGTCGGCGACCCGTTCGGTCACCGGCTGGGCCGCGGGGACGAGGCTGATGTTGTCGGCGTCGGCGCCGCCGCGGGCGGTCACACCGACGGGTGCCTCGGTCGCGCGCCCCGTGCCGCCGGCCGGCTGGGCTGCCGCCGTCGGGGTCGCCGCGGTCAGGGTCGCCGTGCCGAGCGGCTCGTTCAGGTTGTCGGCGGAGACGGTCGCGGTGAACGTGCCGGCGTCGACGTCGCGGTCGAGCGTGACGACGTTCCAGTCGGCGTACGGGAAGTTCTCCGGCAGGGCGGTGGCGGTCCGCACGGTGCGGCCCCCGCGCCCGGCCTCGAGCCGCAGCTCGCCCGTGCCGCGATCGACCCAGGCGACGGCACGGCGCACACCCTCGCCGAGGACGAGCCCGGCAGCGCCGCCGGCGTCGGTCACCCGCAGGTCTGCCTGGGCACGCAGGTCGCCGTCGGCCCCAGCGGTGCTCGCGAGGGACGACCCGGCGAGGTGCACGTACGGGCCCGCGTCCGTCTCCTCGGCGACGGTGACGTCGCCGTCGGCGGACCAGCCGTCGAGGGAGCCGCCGGCGAACGTGGTGCTGACCGCGCCGGAGGTCGCCGGGGCGGGCTGCGGCCCCGACGACGGTCCGGCGCCCGCGTTCACGACCGGCCAGCCGTCGATCCAGTCGAGCCGGTCGATCATGAGCGGCCGCTTCGACAGATTCAGCGTGCCGTTCCGGGTGTCGACCGGCGGGAAGTCCGGGTCGTCCGTCGGGATCGCGTGGTAGGCCATCCAGTCCTGGCCGGCCAGGTCGGTCAGCACCGAGTGGTGGCCGGGCCCGGCGAACCCGTTGCCGCTCGACGTCAGCACGTAGCCGCCCTTGGTCGACTCGGCCATCAGGTCCACTCCGTCGTCGTCCAGGAACGGTCCGCGCGGGCTCTCGCTGCGGCCCACCTTGACGGTGTACCCGCTGAACGCCCCGTCGCAGCAGCCCGCGTCGGAGTACATCAGGTAGTAGAGGTCGTCGTGGCGCACCATGAACGCGCCCTCCATGCGACGGCCCTGCGCGACCTGGGTGACCGGGCCGGTGAGCTCTTCGGCGCCGGGGGTGAGCTCCGAGACGCAGACGACGTCGTAGCTGCCCCAGTACAGGTAGAGGGTGCCGTCGTCGTCGGTGAACAGGGCCTGGTCGATGTTGCCCGTCGGACAGCCCGCGACCTGCGCGGACGGCACCAGCAGCCGGTCGCGGTGCGCCCACGGGCCGGTCGGCGTCGGCGCCGTGGCCACTGCGAGGCCGCCCGTGGAGAGGCCGTAGGTCAGCAGATATTCGCCGTCGACGTAGCGGATGTCCGGCGCCCAGGCGCGGGAGTTCGACCGCCAGGTGGACGGCACGTCGTCTGCGTCGATCACCTCACCCGCGTATTCCCAGTGCGCCAGGTCCTCGGAGCGCAGGATCGGCAGGATCCGCTCCCCCGGCTCGCCCGCGCTGTTGAACACCGGGTTCTGCGTGCCGTAGGCGTACCAGGCGCCGTCCTTGCCACGGATCACGGCAGGGTCCGGGAAGGTGTCGGTGACCCCTGCGCTGACCGGGTTCGTGTAGGTGCTGCCGTCGGTGGTCGGTGCGGGGGCGGGCGGGACGTCAGCGCCTACGCCCTGGGCGGAGACCATCCCCGACGCCAGGACCGCCGCCGCGACCACCGCGACCCAGCCGGTCCGGACCGGTCCGCGGGGGCGACGTCGCGCCGTGCTGGGTCGACCTGAGCTCCATCGATCTGATCTCCATTGATCTGATCCGAAACGCATGAGGGCAGGCTCCTCTCGAACGGTGCCGCCGAGCAGTCGCGCGACGGCGGGCCGGCGCCCCGTGACAGGACGCCCAGGCTCCGCCCCTCATCGAAGGAGCCCTGAGTTCTTCCGGCAACTACCCGACAAAAAACATCGGACACTTAACTGCCACCCACCCCTGGCACCGCCCCCCCCACCCGTGGCACCACCCCCGGCCCCCCGGCCGCGGACCGCTGCCGCCGCCGAACCACTCCTGACCGAGGTTCAGCAGGCTCCAGGGGACCACTCAGCGTCCGATAGCGGTCGCCTGGCGCCTGCTGAACACGAATCAGTCATGCTCGCCGCCGACTCCGGAGCACGAATGTCCAGGGACGCCATTCGGCCGTACTCAGCTTGCGGTTCGGCGACCAGGCGCCGAGTGGGCTCACGACCAACTTGCGGTTCGGCACCGCACACGCCGCAGCCCAGCGATCTGGCCCGAAACTCACCGGAGTTCCGGGCCAGATCGCTGGGCTGGCGGGGCCAACGCGGGCCAGCGCGGGCCAACGCGGGCCAGCGCGGGCCAACGCGGGCCAGCGCGGGCCAGCGGGAGCGCGCGGGCTCCGCGCCGGCCTACTTGATCGCGCCCATCGACAGGCCACGGACCAGCTGCTTCTGCGCGATCCAGCCCGCGAGGATCACGGGGAGGGACGCGAGCAGCGCCGCCGCGCACAGCCGGGCGAGGAACAGGCCCTCGCTCGTCATGGTCGACACGATGAGCACCGGGACGGTCGCCGCCTGGGACGCCGTCAGGTTGAGCGCGAAGAAGAACTCGTTCCACGCGAAGATCACGCAGATGAGCGCCGTCGCCGCGATACCGGGCGCCACCATCGGCAGCAGCACGGACCGCATGGTCCGCATCAGCCCGGCGCCGTCGATGGCCGCCGCCTCGAGCACCTCGCCGGGGACCTCGATGAAGAACGACCGCATCATCCACACCGCGATCGGCAGGTTCATCGCGGTGTACAGCACCACGAGCGTCCAGATGTTGTCGAGCACCTTGAGCTGGCCGGCTATCACGTAGATCGGCACGATGACGGCGACGACCGGCAGCATCTTGGTGGAGATGAAGAAGAACAGCACGTCGCTGACCTTCTGCACCGGCCGGATCGAGAGCGCGTACGCGGCGGGGACGCCGAGCAGCAGCACCAGGACCGTGGAGACACCGGTGGCGATCACCGAGTTGCCCACGTAGACCATGGAGCCGCCCTCGAGCACGGCGCGGAACTGGTCGAGCGTCGGCGTGAAGAACCACGTCGGCGGGTCGGAGGCGGCCTGGTTCTCCTGCTTGAACGCCGTCATGGCCATCCAGGCGACCGGGAAGAAGAACCCGATGGCCAGGAGCCAGGTGACGGTGGTCAGGAAGCCGCCCGAGAAGCGTCGGCGGGTCTCCCGCCGGGAATCCGTCGTGCGCGGGGTAACCACGGGGGTGGCGACAGACATGGTCACTCCTTCACTTCGAAGCTACGGAAGATCAGGCGCAGCGCGGCGGAGGCCACGATGATCGTGGCGATCACGACGACGACACCCATGGCGGCGGCCTGCCCGATGTCGAACCCGAGGAACGCACGCTGGTAGATGTAGAACGGCAGGTTGGCGCTGGCCGTACCGGGCCCGCCCGCCGTCATGAGGTAGATCTGGTCGAACGTGTTGACCACGTAGATGATCCCGAGCAGCACCCCGAGCTCGATGTACCGGCGCAGGTGCGGCAGCGTGATCAGCCGGAACGTGAGCCACGAGTTGGCACCGTCGACGGAGGCCGCCTCCAGCACGTCCTTCGGCTGGGCCTGCAGACCGGCGAGCACGAGCAGCATCATGAACGGCGTCCACTGCCACACCAGCGCCATCAGGATGGCGATCACCGGGTAGGTCGACGTCCAGTCGACCGCCTCGATGCCGAACAGCCCGAGCGCCCAGTTGAACAGGCCGTAGGTCGGGTTCAGCAGCGCGATCGACCACAGCACCGACGTCGCCACCGGCATCACCAGGAACGGCGTGATGAGCATGGTGCGGGCGACGCTGCGCCCGAAGAAGGGTCGGTCCAGCAGCAGCGCGAGCACGATCCCGAGGATCATCGCCACCAGCACGCAGCCGAGGGTGATGACCACCGAGTTGAGAGCGGTCTGCCGGAACGTGGAGTCGCGCGCGATGTCGAGGTAGTTCGAGAAGCCGACGAACAGGTCGGCCTCGGGCCGCAGCAGGTTGCGCGAGTGCAGCGAGTACCAGATCGTCAGGAGGAACGGCAGCTGCGTGACGATGATGGTGAAGATCAGCGCCGGCAGCAGCGGACCACGACGGCGCCACCCTTCCGCACGGCTGATCGGCCGCGAGGATGCCGCCTTGCGCGCGTCACGGCGCGCGCCCTCGAGCCGGTCGACGGTCGTGGTGCTCATTGCCCCTCCTCTGCCTGATAGGTGTCCGCCACGGTCTCGGCGTAGCGCTGGGACTGCTCGATCGCCTCGTCCACGGTGATCTGCCCCGCGATGGCGGCCGACATCTGCTGGCCCACCCGGGTACCGAGGTCCTGGAACTCGGGGATGCCGACGAACTGGATGCCGGGGTACGGCACGTCGTGCGTCATCGTCGCCTCCTGGGTGGCTCCGTTCATCGACTCGAGGGTCGCGTCGGCGTAGGCCTGCGACACCTCGGCGTACTCGGGGATCTCGTAGGTGGACAGCCGGCTGCCGGGGGGCACCCGCTCCCAGCCGATCTCCTCGCCCACGAGCTTGATGTAGTCCTTGTCCGTCATCCAGGACACGAAGTCCCAGGCGGCGTCCTTGTGCTCGCTCGTGGACGGGATCGCCAGCGACCAGCTGTAGAGCCAGCCCGCCGACTCCGTCTCGGCGACCGGCGCGGGCACGTAGCCGACGTCGCCCGCCACCGTCGACGACGCGGGGTCCTCGACGGACGAGACCATGGAGGTCGCGTCGTACCACATGGCCGACTGGCCCTGGGAGAAGCGCGTGAGGCAGTCGCCGAAGCCCGACGTCGCCGCACCCGGCTGCCCGTAGGTCTGCAGGGTGTCGATGTACGTCTCGATGGCCTCGCGGCTCTCCGGCGAGGCCAGCGTCGCGTTCCAGTCGGCGTCGAACCAGCCGCCGCCGAACGTGTTCAGCACGGTGGTCATCGGGGCCATGTTCTCGCCCCAGCCGGCCAGGCCGCGCAGGCAGATGCCCGAGAAGTCCTGTGCCGGGTCGTGCAGCTCCCCGGCCAGCTCGCGCACCTCGTCCCACGTCGGGTTGTCGGGCATCTCGAGCCCCGCCTCCGCGAACAGGTCGGTGCGGTAGGCCAGGAACGACGACTCCCCGTAGAACGGCACGGAGTACATGTCGCCGTCACTCGAGAGCGCCTCCCGGACGCTGGGCACGAAGTCCTCGGCGTCGTACCCGTCGGTGGCCTCGATGTACGGCTGAAGGTTCTCGATCCAGCCGTTCTCCGCCCACATGGGTGTCTCGTAGTTGGAGATCATGACGACGTCGAACTCGCCGCCGCCGGTGGCGACGGACGCCGTGATCTTTGCTCGGGCCTCGTTCTCCGGCAGCGACACGAACTGCACGTCCACACCGGGGTGGGCCGCGCGGAACTCGTCCTGCAGCGAGATCGCGTCCTGCATCTGCGGGTTGGACACGATGGCCACCACTATCTGCTCGCCATCGCCGCCGCCCACGGCGCCCGCACCGGCGCAGCCGGTCAGGGCCAGCGCGACGGCGGCCGTCGCGGCCGCCAGCGTCGCTCTCACCGAAGTACCCCTCGGAGGTCGGAACATCCTCGTCCTCTCCTCGGCGCAGCATCTGCGCCGCGCTCATTTGAGAAATTCAAACTGCTCATCTGCAACCGCAGAGTAGTTGGGTATGCTCAGGTGAGCAAGACCCTCCGCTCAATAGTCGCTCAACTGTTCCCGCTAGCGCCTGCGGGAGTGAGGACGCAGGTGACCCAGAACGAGTCGAACCTCATGGTCGAGGTGAGCACCGACTACTACCTCGACGGCAAGTCGAAGGTCGAGATCGCCCGGGACCGCGGCATCTCCCGCTTCCAGGTGGCCCGCCTGCTCGCACAGGCGCGCGACCAGGGCGTGGTCCGTATCGAGATCACGCCGCCGCGCGTCGACGGCGAGCGCGGCGCCCGGCTCGCCGCCCGGCTCGGCGTCGGCGAGATCCTCATCGCCGCCAGCGGCGAGGACACGACGACCACCCGGGAGAACGTCGCCGTGGAGCTCGCCCACGCGGCGCGCGCCCACATCACCGAGGGTGCGACCGTCGGCGTGTCGTGGTCGCGCACGGTCGAGGCGGCGGTGCGGCACATCGGGCGGCTCCCGCAGTGCGACGTCGTCCAGCTGGTCGGGGCGCTGCCCGTCGAGGGCAGCGGCAACTCCCTCGCGCTGATCAACACGTTCGAGCAGATGCCGGGCGTGCGCACGTGGCCGGTCTGGTCGCCGCTGCTGGTGGCCGACGCCGCCACCGCGGCAGGCATGCGCCGTCAGCCGGAGATCGCCGACGCGCTGGCCCGGGCCGATCACCTGGACGTCGCGATCGTCGCCGTCGGGCACTGGTCCGAGCGCACCTCGACAGTGTTCCCGCAGATCAGCGCGCACGAGCAGCAGGCGGCCACCGATGCGGGCGCCATCGCCGAGTGCTCGGGCCGCCTGTTCGACGCCGAGGGGCGCCCGGTCCGGACCAGCCTCGACGAGCGAGTGGTGGGCGTGACCCTCGAACAACTCGCCGCGACTCCCCAGGTCATCGTGATCGGCTACGGCTCGGCCGTCGCGCCGGGCCTGGTGGCGGCGGTACGCGGCGGCGTCGCCGACACGCTCGTGGTGGACGAGGCAGCGGCCACCGCCCTGGAACACCTCCTGGACTGACGCCCGCCGACCCCGGGGGATCGGCGGGCAGGCGGTCAGGGGCGGGAGACCAGAGCCTCCACCGTCGCCTCGGCGCCCTTGTCGTGCAGCGAGGCCAGCGCGGCCGTGTACGCGGCGGTGAACCGCTCGTCGTCGACCAGGTCGCCGAACAGCTCGCGGTCGCGCAGGAAGGCCAGCGGGTCGGTGCGCTGCGCGAGCGCCGCCTGGTGCAGCCGGTCCGCGAGGCGGTCGACGATCTCGATGGGTTCGCCGGCCTCGTCGACCCCCTCGTCGTAGCGGGCCCAGGACGCGACGACGAGCGCGGCGTGCTCGATCGGCCCGCCGGTCGCCAGGTGGTGCCGGACGACGGGGAGCAGCCACTTCGGGATGCGGTCCGACGACTCGGCGCACAGGCGGGCCAGGGTGTCCGCCACGTGGGGGTTCGCGAACCGCTCGATCAGGGTGCGCTTGTACAGGTCGAGGTCGATACCGGGCACGGGCTCCAGCGTGGGCGTGCCCTCCGTGTCCATGTAGCCGAGCAGGAACCTGGCGTACACGTCCTTGCCGGCGACCTCGTGCGCGTACCGGTAGCCGGCCAGGTAGCCCACGTAGCACAGGGCCTGGTGGCTCGCGTTGAGCAGGCGCAGCTTCATCAGCTCGTACGGCTCGACGTCGGCCACCACCTGCACGCCGGCGTCCTCGAACGGGGGCCGGCCCGTGGGGAAGCTGTCCTCCAGCGCCCACTGCTCGAACGGCTCGGCCACGACGGGCCAGGCGTCGTCGATGCCGAACCGCTCGGCCACCATCGCGCGGTCGTCGTCCGTGGTGACGGGCGTGATCCGGTCGACCATAGAGCTCGGGAACGCGACGTTGTCCTCGATCCAGGCGGCGAGCTCCGCGTCCTTCGCCCGGGCGAACGTGGTGAACGCGCGCCGCGCGACCTCGCCGTTGCCCTGGATGTTGTCGCAGCTCATCACGGTGAACGGCGGCACGCCGCGCTCCCGCCTACGTCGCAGGGCCTCGGTGACCAGCCCGAAGGTCGTCGAAGGGACGGCGCCGTCGGCCAGGTCCGCGCTGACGGCCGGGTTGTCGAGGTCGAACTCGCCCGTGACGTGGTGGATGTTGTACCCGCCCTCGGTGACCGTGAGCGACACGATGCGGACCTCGGGCGAGGTCATCTTCTCGAGCACCGCCTCGGGATCGTCGGGGGCCAGCAGGTACTCCTTGATCGACCCGATCACGCGCGCCTCCAGGCGGCCGTCCGGGTGCTTGAGCACCATGGTGTAGAGGCCGTCCTGCGCCGCGAGCGCATCGCGCATCCGGGCGTCGCCGGGGAGCACGCCCACGCCGCAGACCGCCCAGTCCATGGCCTTGCCGTCGGCCATGAGGCGGTCGAGGTACATCGCCTGGTGCGCGCGGTGGAACCCGCCCACCCCCAGATGGACGATCCCGGTGGTCAGCCGCGCCCGGTCGTACGTGGGCACGGTCAGTTCCGCACCGGTCGGCGCGGACGCCACCAGGCTGCCCACGGTCGCATCGTCGAGTGCCGTCATCGTGCTCCTCCGCCGCCCTTCAGACTCCGTTGATCCATTCGCCAGATTAACAGATGAGCAAGGGCGCGTTCACAGATGAGCGCGTCACTGCCGCGAGGTGCTCGAGACCGCCGCGGCGTACCGCCGGGAGAGCGCCGCCAGGTGGTCGACGAGCCCCTGCGGCTCCCGCACCGTGAAGTCGAGCCCGAGCATGCCGATCCACACGGCCACGGTCTCGAAGCTGTCGCCGCCGGTGACCAGCACGCTGGTCGCGTCGTCCAGCGGCTCGACGGTGCCGACCGCGGGGTTGATCCGGGCGAGCACCTCGGCGGCCGGCGCGTGCACGAGGATGCGGGCGTGCACCGCCCAGCCCGTCCGGGCCACCTCACGGACCACGAACTCGGTCAGGTCGAAGGGGAGATCCCCGGGCGCGAACCGCCGTCCGCCCGGGGTCCGCAGCTCCAGCCAGTCCACGCGGAACGGCTGCCATCGACCCGAGCGGACGTCGCGGCCCACGAGGTACCAGCGGCGCTGCCAGGCGACCAGCCGGGCCGGCTCCACCTCCCGCGGTTCCTCGCGGTACCAGCAGTGCAGGCCCTGGTGGTCGCGGATCGCGGCGGCCAGCTCGGTGAGCAGCGCCGGGTCGACAGCGGGGTCCTCGACGTTGCTGTCGGTGTTGACGGGGCCGGCGCTCGTGGCGTCGCGCAGCGCGGCGACCTGGCGGCGCAGCCGGTCGGGCAGCACGTGCTCCAGCTTGCCGAGCGCGCGGACGCTGCTCTCCTCGATGCCCGCGACGGCGCCCGCTGAACGCAGTCCGACGGCGATGGCCACCGCCTCTTCGTCGTCGAGCACCAGGGGCGGTAGCTTGCCGCCCGCACCCAACCGGTAGCGACCACCCGGACCGCGGACGGCGTCGACCGGGTAGCCCAGGTCACGCAGGCGCGCGACGTCGTTGCGGACGGTGCGGCCAGTGACGTCGAGCCGGGCGGCGAGCTCGGCGCCTGGCCACTCGGGGCGGGACTGCAGCAGCCCCAGGAGGGCGAGCAGGCGCCCCGCCGTCGTGCTCATCACGGCCCCTCTCGACACTCTCGGAAATTGCTCCAACCCTGATGAGGATAGAGGAACGAACTGTTCCTGAACCCCTCGTAGTGTCACAGACATGGAGACCACGAAGAACACCCAGGACACCATCGCCGCCGAGATCCACCCGTTCCGCGTCGAGGTCCCGCAGGCCGACCTCGACGACCTCACCGACCGCCTCGCCCGCACCCGCTTCGCCCCCGCCGCGCCGGGCGACTCGTGGGACTACGGGACGCCCGAGTCCTACCTGCGCGAGACCGTGGAGCAGTGGCGCACCGCGTTCGACTGGCGTGCGGTCGAGGAGCGCGCCAACTCCTTCCCGCAGTTCCGCACCGAGATCGACGGGCAGACCGTGCACTTCCTCCACGTGCGATCGGCCGAGCCCGGCGCACGAGCCCTGGTCCTGAGCCACACCTACCCGGGCTCGTTCCTCGAGTTCCTCGATCTGATCGGCCCGCTCACCGACCCCGTCGCGCACGGTGGCCGCGCGGAGGACGCCTTCCACGTCGTGGTCCCGTCCACCCCGGGTTACGGCTTCAGCACCCCGCTGAGCGAGCCGGCCGACGGCGGGAGCTGGACCATGGCCCGGGTCGCCCGCACCTTCGACACGCTGATGCGCAGGCTCGGCTACGAGTCCTACGGCGCCCACGGCAGCGACGGCGGAGCCATGATCGGACGCGAGCTGGCCGTGCTCGATCCCGAGGGCTTCCTCGGCTCGCACGTGCTCCAGCTCTTCTCGTTCCCGTCCGGCGCGGAGGGCGAGATGGACGAGTTCGGCCCCAAGGAGTTCGCCGCCCTGGAGCACATGCAGTGGTTCCAGAGCGTGGGCGGGTACAACGCGATGAACGGCTCGCGGCCCCAGACCATCGCCGCGGGGCTCAGCGACTCACCCGTGGCGCAGCTCGCCTACAGCGAGCTGTTCGAGAACTTCGGCAACGGCACCAGCCTGGTCTCCCGTGACCAGGTGCTCGCCCAGGTCAGCCTGTACTGGCTCACCAACACCGCGGCCACGGCGGTGCGCTACCACTACACCGAGCAGCGCTCGGGCGCCGAGCCCGTGGTGAGCACCGGCCGGATCGGCGTCGCCGTCTTCGCCGACGACTTCCAGACCATCCGGTCGCTGGCCGAGCGTGACAACGCGCGCATCGAGCACTGGGCGGAGTACCCGGAGGGCGGCCACTTCGCCGCCCTGGAGGTACCGGAGCTCGTGGTCCAGGACCTGCGGACGTTCTTCGCCCGGGCCTGAGCGCGCCCCTCGCTGGTCGAGCTTGTCGAGACCTGGATCTCGACAAGCTCGATCAGCGAGAGGACCGATCAGCGGGGCGTCAGCGGGAGGCGCGGTCCGCGGAGCCCGCGGTCAGTGGTCCTCGCCCTCGCCTTCGTGCTCGTGCTCGTGCTCGTCCTCGTGGGCGTGCGGCTCGCCGCCCGTCACGCCGTTCAGCTCGTTCGGCGTGACACCGAGCTCCGCCGACTTCCACACCTCGCCCGACTCGACGTCGACCGCGTGGATCGAGTCGGTCGCCGGGTCGGTGACGTACACGGAGCCGTCCAGGGCGAGGATCGCGGGGCGCGGCTCCTGCCACTCGACCGGCTCTTCCCACTCGTCGATCACCGGGATCGACTTGGTGATCTTCGCCGTCTCCGGGTCGATCACGTGCACCTGACCGTCCGTGCCGAGCACCAGGGCCTCACCGTCGTCGCCGCGCGCGAGCGACCGGAAGGTGTACGACGACGGCAGCTCGACCAGCTCGAGGTTCCCGTCGCGCGTGTCGATCAGCGAGACCTGCGTGGGCCGCTCCAGCTCGGCGTCCTTGTCCGTCTTGTAGTCGCCGAGGACGATCGGCGACGCCTCGGTGCCGGCCTGGTTCCCGATGCGGCCGTAGCTGTCCGGCGCGTCCACCTTGGTGATCTTGCCGTCCGCGTAGAGCAGTGCGCCGTCCTGGCAGCCGATCAGCACCGCCTCGTCAGCGGCTACCGCCTCGCCGTGCACGCCGGGGCAGTCGTCGGACGCGGCGATCTCCTTGCCGTCGCCGTCGAGCACCCGGATGCCCGTCGCGCCCTCCTCCGTGCCCTCGGAGACGACCAGCGTGTCGTCGGTCAGCTCGACCGCCACCCCGTGATGGGCCGACGGCGTCGTGTGCTCCCGAGCCGCGGCGTCGGCGTCGGCCACGTGCTCAGAGTCGACCACGCGGACCAGGCCGGTGCCGTCGTCGAACAGGGCGGTGCGCCCCTCGTGAACCACGACATGGCCGGGCTTGGCCGCCTCGTAGGCCACGTCCGTGAGCGTCGGCTCGGCGGTCCAGTAGTGGGCGTGGTCGCCGTGCGCCTCGGCCCAGCTGCCGAGGTCGAGGGCGCGGAACTCGCCCGCGGTGGAGACCATCAGGTGACGCTCGTCACCCGCGGGGTTGAGCCGGTTGAAGCCTTCCAGCTCGATGTCGCCGACCGGCTCGAGGCTCATCGCGTCCAGGACGAGCACGCCGCCCTTATAGGTGACGGCGACGCGCGGCGTGCGCGCCTGGGCCTCGGTGGCCTCCGGCGCCTCGGCCCCGGCCGAGGCGGACTCCGAGGCGGTGCCCGAAGCGGTGTCGCCGCCGGCCGCGCAGGCGCTGAGGAGGAGCAGGGAAAGGGCTGCACCGAGGCCCGCCGCGGTGCGCATGGTGTGGTTTCTCATCGTTGGTCGGGCAGCCCGGTCAGGACCGCCCGCTCCTTCCGTCTAGAATGACAATCATTCTCGTTACCAGGACAGAGTGAACCAGAGATGAGAACGATTCTCAAACATGAGGTGACAACCACACCCTCGTCACCGCTCCGAGGGCTCACCGGTCGAGTCGTACCGCCGTGTCATGCCGGGCCAGGAACTCCACGACCCGTGCCGTGACCTGGTCCGGGACCTGGCCGCGCACGCCGTGCCCGCCCGGGTAGACCTCTACCTCGGCACTCGGCAGCCGCTCGGCGAGGCGCCGCTGCGCGGCTACCGGATCCGACACCACCGACTCACCGCCATAGATCGCCAGGAGCGGCGGGGCGAACGACTCCAGCTCGGCATCCTTGAGCGGCCGCGCCCAGCCGGCCGCGAGCCGGTATCCCTGGCTCGCCTTCGCGTTCGCCCGCTCGACGTCGGTCATGGTGACGCCGGGCGTCAGCCACTCGCCCATCCTGCGCCAGCCCTCGTCCGTCGTGTTGCCGCCGAAGCGGATCACCTTCAGCAGCGCGCGCCACGGCGTCCTGGCGATCACCCCGTTGGGCTCGATCAGGGACACGCTCGCCACCCGGTCGGCCGCGTGCATTCCCGCCAGGGTCGCGTGCCAGGCACCCGACGACTCCCCCAGCACGTGGACGCGATCCAGCCCGAGCCCGTCCAGCACCTCCGCGAACCAGGCGCCGTAAGCGGCGTCGCCGGCCAGCGGGGCGGTCTGCACGCTGCGCCCGGGCGCGCCGATCGTGTCGAACGCATGGACCGCACGGTCCCGCACCAGCCCTTCGATGATCGAGTGCCAGTGCAGGCTCGTGGCGAGCAGGCCCGCCAGCAGCACGAGCGGCACCCCGTCGCCGGCGCCGGACCGGCGCACGTGCGTGGGCCCGAACGAGGTCGGGACGTCGGTCAGCGCCGCCGGTACCGGCCAGAGGCCCGCCATCGCCTCGTACGTGCGCAGGTACGCCTCCCGCGCCTCGTCGCTCTTGAACCTTCCGATCCTGGCCATCGCGCCACCTCCGTCGTCTTGGTGGTACGAACATATCATCTATCATGGTTCATACGTACCAAGAAGGCCCGGACGGGCGCACACGACGAGAGAGCGGGACCGCATGCCGAAGCTGGCCGACCACGATCAGCGACGAACGCAGATCACGAGCGCCGCGCGCCGGGTCATCGCCAGGGACGGCCTGGGAGCGGCCACCTTCCAGTCCGTCGCCGGAGAGGCCGGCATCTCGGTGCGGCTGGTGCAGTACTACTTCGGCACCAAGCAGAAGTTCCTGCTCGCCACCCACCAGGCGGTGGTGGCCGACGCCGGTGTGCGGTTCACCCGTCGGCTCAGCACCCTCGGCGCCGAGCCGGCCCCCCGCGACGTGATCCGCGCGATCCTCACCGAGCTGCTCCCGACGGACGCCGACCGGCGACAGGACACCATCGTCCTCAACACGTTCCACGCCGCTGCGCTGACCGGCCCCGACGTCAGCGCGGAGGACACGCTCGGGGCGCCGCGCTTCCTCGCCCGGACGATCGCGGAGCAGCTGCGGCGGGTCCGCGAGGACGCGGCACCGTCCGCCGGGCGGGCGGCCGACCTGGACGCCGAGCTGATCGTGGCCGGCGTCAGCGGGCTGGCCCAGACCCTCCTCGTCGACGACGGCGCCGGGGAGCGCGTGGACGAGCTGCTCGACCGGCTCCTCGACCGGATGGTCGAGGCCTGATCAGCCCAGGTTCGAGTAGGCGACCACGAACACCGTCGCGACCACCGCCGTACCGCCGATCGCGAGCCCGACCGGCAGCGTCCCCCGGATGCGGCGCACGAGCAGGCCGGCCACGAGCGCGAGGCCGGCGGCGGCGATCAACGACCAGTAGACGGGACTCGTCGTCTCCCCCACGACCGTGAGCCCGTAGACGGCTTCCCCGACACCGATGCCGGCCAGGAGCGCCGCGCCGAGGGCCGCCCGGACACCGGTCGCACGCAGCCACGACGCCGCGACCCCCACGAGCGGACCGGCCGCGAGCCCCACGGCGGAGAACAGGAGCGGGTCGTACCAGAGACCTCGCAGCTGGGACGCCACCGCGTAGCCGAGCACCAGCAGGACGAAGCTGACGGCACCCAGCAGGGCGGCCGGGCCCGTGCGCGCCCGGGACCAGAAGACGAGCAGCGCGGTCAGCACCGTCCAGCCGCTGGCCGAGTTCGCGAACGACCTGAGCTCGCTCGGCAAGGCCCCCTGCGCCCAGGAGGTCGCACCACCCAGCAGGATGCTCAGGAGCACGACGGCCCCGATGCGCACCGCCAGGCGGAAGGTGCCCGTCGGTACGGTCGACGTCTCGATGCTCTGGATGCTCGGTGCCGTGATCATGCAAAGAACGTAACGACCCCGCGCCCCTCGGGGCATCGGTCCATGGTCGGACCGCGTCATCCCCAGGGTGGACGCCGGGCAGCTGGTCCCTCAGGGGCAGCCGCTCGTTCACCGGGCCATCCCCCGGGAGAGCTACCCGACCTGCTTGCCGGCGGGTGACTCGCCCGGACGCGCGCGCTCCTAGCGTTGTTGCTGGTCGCAGAACCGTGCGGCCGCACAACGACGGAGGCCCTCATGAGCACGACAGCCACGACACCTCGACCGGATTCCGTGGGCGACGCCCGCGGTGGCCCGATCGGCCGCTTCCTGCGGTTCCCCCTGGCCTGGATGCTGATCGGCCTGGTCGGGGTCGGCGTCGTCGCCGGGCTGACCGCACAGAGCGAACCGGTCACCGTGATCCCAGTGCTGGGCGCCGCACTCGCGGTGGTCGTCTACTGGGCGGTCATGCGCTTCGTCGCCCGGCGCCGCACGCCGGAGATCGCCGGTCGCCGGGCCGTGCCGGAGGCGCTGTTCGGCGCCGCCATCGGGCTGGGCTTCGTCGCGGGCTCGGCCTCCATCATCACCGCGCTCGGCGGCTACTCGTTCACCTGGGCCGACGTCGACGTCCTGGCGGTGGTGGCGCCGGTGCTCGCCATCACGTGCGGCGTCGCGGTGACCGAGGAGCTCATGTTCCGCGGCTTCGCGGTGCAGGCCCTCGAGCGGCTGCTCGGCAGCTGGATCGCGCTGCCGACCACCGCCCTGTTCTTCGGCCTGATGCACCTGCTCAACCCGGGCGCCACCCTCTGGACCTCGATAGCGATCGGGATCGAGGCGGGCGGCCTGCTGGGCGCCGCGTTCCTCTGGCGACGCAACCTCTGGTTCGTCATCGGGCTCCACTTCGCGTGGAACACCACCGTCGCCCTGCTCGGCATCACGGTCTCGGGCCACGTGGCTCCGGGGCTGCTGGCCGTCGACGTGTCCGGCCCGATGCTGCTGACCGGCGGCGCGTTCGGCATCGAGGGGTCGCTGGTCACCGTGACGCTCGGACTGCTGCTCGCCGTACCGATGCTGCTGCTCGCCCGACGCCGGGGCACGCTGGTACCGGTTCGCCGTCCCCGCCCGTAGGCTCTGGCCGTGCCCGCCATCATCGCAACCGACCGGGCCCCGCGCCTCCGCTCGATCATCGGCCGGTGGCGGGTCGGCCGCCCGGCCGTCCGGGACGGTGTGCTGGCGGCGGTCCTCGCGGGGCTCGGCTTCGTCCCGACGCTGTCGACGATCGGCGTGGAGCTCAGCGACCTGCCCGAGCGGCCGGCGGACGCGCTGGCCGTGACGCTGCTCCTCGCGCAGTGCGTGCCCCTCGCGATCCGCCGCCGGTGGCCGCTGGCCTGCCTGGCGATCATCGGCACCGCGTTCGCTCTGGACCAGGCGCTGTCCTACCCGTCGACGTTCGCGAGCGTCGGCCTCTATCTCGCGCTGTACGCCGCCGGGGCGTACCTGGCCCGATGGCGCCGCGTCGTCGCCGCCCTGGCGACCGTCGGCTACCTCGCCCTTGCGGCCACTGTGGCCGGCCTCGGTTCGCCCAACCAGCTCCCGGACTTTCTCGCCTTCTACCTCGCACTGGTGGTGATCTGGATGGCCGGCACAGGAATGCGCCGCTGGCGGGCCGAGGAGCTCGAGCACCGGCGTCTGGCAACCGCCGTGGCGACGTCGGACGAACGAGCCCGGATCGCCAGGGAGCTGCACGACGTGGTGACCCACCACGTGACGGCGATGGTGGTCCAGGCCGACGCCGCGCAGTACCTCCTGCCCGCGACACCGGACCGGGCGGGCGAGGGCCTCGCCGCCATCAGCGGCACCGGCCGCCGTGCCCTGACCGAGCTGCGGTACCTGCTGGGCGTGCTCGAGGCGACCGGTGAGTCGGCGCCGACGGACCGGGCGCCGGCCCTCGGCCGGGTGGGCGACCTCGTCGAGCAGGCCCGCCAGGCCGGCCAGCCGGTGGAGTGGACCGAGGACGGCGAACAGCGGCCCCGGCCCGACGCCGTCGAGCTGGCCGCCTACCGGGTGGTGCAGGAGTCCCTCACCAACGCGCTCAAGTACGCGGCGGGGCGGCCGACCGCCGTCCGGGTGCGGCACGTCGACGAGCACCTCGAGATCGAGGTGACCACGGAGGGACCGGCCGTGCCGGCCCCGGTGCCCGTCGCCGCGCCGGCCGGTGCGCCGGCTGCGGCGGCCGCTCCCGCCGCGCCCGGTACGGCCGTCAGGCCGGTCACACCGGTCCCGCCGGTCGCGCCGCCCGGGGGCCGTGGTCTCGCCGGGCTCCGGGAACGTGTCCGGGTGCTCGACGGCGACCTGCAGGCCGGCCCGCTGCCCGGCGGCGGGTTCAGCGTGCGCGCCGTGATCCCTTCCAGCCCTGCCAGGAGCAGCTCATGACCGTCTCCCCGACGGACGCACGACCCCCGATCCGCGTGCTGGTCTGCGAGGACCAGGAGCTGGTCCGGGTCGGCTACGTCACCATCTTCTCCGCGCAGCCCGACATGGACGTCGTCGGCGAGGCGGCGGACGGGCGCTCGGCCGTCGAGGCGGCGCTCCGGCTGCGCCCCGACGTGGTGGTCATGGACATCCGGATGCCCGTGCTGGACGGCATCGAGGCGACCCGGCAGATCGCGGGCCCGGACGCCGAGACGCCGGCCAGGGTGCTGATGGTGACCACCTTCAACGTCGACGAGTACGTCTACCAGGCGCTCCGCGCCGGGGCCAGCGGGTTCCTCCTCAAGGACTCTCCCCCGGCCGAGCTGGTGGGCGCCGTCCGGACGATCGCTCAGGGTGAGTCCCTGCTCGCCCCCACCGTCACGCGCGCCCTCATCGGCCGCTTCGCCGAGCGACTGCGCCCGACCGACACGTCCCGGCCCGCCAGGGACGAGATCGTGCGCAGCCTGACCGCGCGCGAGCTCGAGGTGCTCGGGCAGCTCGCCGCCGGGCTGTCCAACGCGGAGATCGCCGGGGAGCTCGTCATCACCCCGGAGACGGTGAAGACGTACGTGTCCCGGATCCTGGCGAAGCTCGGCCTGCGCGACCGGGTGCAGGCCGTGGTGCTCGCCTACCGGGTAGGCCTCGTCTCACCGGAGGCGTAGCACCGCCGTCCGCCGGTGGTGCCTCTCGAAGGTCGCGGATCAGGTACGTCCGACGCGAGCTCACGGGACGTCCATGTCGCTCCGGACGGGCTGCCGGAGGATCGTCCGCTGCTTCTCGGGCGCGACCCGGCGGAGGTCGCTGAGGTAGATCTCGTGGTGCCTGCCGACCATCCGGAGGCCGTTGCCCGGGATGAACTCGTCATGCATCCGCGCGAGCACGTCGGCCTCGTCGTCGAACGTGCCGACGTGCAGCGTCTGCACGCAGCTCCCTTCGGAGAGCGGCTCGAGACGGACGTCGTCGAGCCGGGCGGGGCTGCTCTTCGCCCGGACCTGGCCGACAGCGGCGGCGTACAGGTCCTGGTCGATCCAGTCCGGCTGCATGATCATCAGGGTCCAGCTCCACCGCGACTTGTCCCGCGCGGCGGTGAACGAGTCCATGTCCTCCGCCCACCACTGCCCTTCCAGCGGCATGACGACGAAGTCGCGGCCGAGCTCCCGCTTGCCGGCGAACTTGAGGGTGTACGCCAGCGGATAGAGCGTCTCGACCGCCTCGGTGAAGGCGGGCGAGGTGTTCGGGTCCCCGTGGCCGTCGATCATGAGGTACTGCAGGTCGGGCACGTCGAGGATCCGGAGCTCGCCACGCTTCGCGCGATAGGAGTCGAGGCTCTTCTTGAAGTCAGCCTTCTCAGACATGCGTCAGACCTCCCTGGTCTCTGCGGAAGACCGCCGGAACCGGCCCGGTGCGACGCCGAACTCGCGGCGGAAGGCGTTTGCGAAGGCGAACTCGGTGTATCCGACCTGCCGGGCGACCGCGGCCAGGGGCGCGTTCGTGTCCCGCAGCAGACGCGCGCCGGTGCTGAGCCTCCACCAGGTCAGGTACGCCAGTGGTGGCTGCCCGACCATCGTGGTGAACCTGCGGGCGAGGGCGGTCTTCGACATGCCCACCGCGGCACCCAGGTCCTGCACCGTCCATCGCCTGGCGGGGTCGCTGTGGATGTTGTTGAGCGTCGCCGCGATCAGCGGATCGGTCAGCGCCGCGGGCCAGCCCCGGTCGGGATGGGACGCCACTTCCTCGGTCAGCCACGCACGCAGCAGGTAGACCAGCAGCAGGTCCATCAGGGCCGGCAGTGCCGCGTCCGCGCCGGGACGAGGGTTGGCCAGGTCCGCGCTGAGCAGGTCGACCGCCGTCCGCAGGTCGTGGTGGCCCGATGCGGCCGGGAGGTGCAGCACGTCGGGCAAGGTGCGGAGGAACGGGTGCGCCTGACCGCGGTCGAGGCGGTATGCGCCGCAGAGCAGGTGCGCGCTGACGGCCGTCGGGTCGTCAGGGGCTTCGTCGGACCCGCTGGGCTGGTCGAGCGGTAGCGCGTCGATGCGATGGTCGGGACGGTCACTCATGCCGTGCGCCGACCCGTGCGGCAGGAAGACGACGTCCCCGGCATGCAGCGGTACCGGCTCGCTCTCGGGGGGAATGAGCCAGCACGAGCCGTGCAGCAGCACGTGAAAGCCAGCCCCTGGATAGTGGTCGAACCGGCCACCCCATGGCCCGGTGCGGCGGGTCCGGGCGAACTTGGTCCGCCCGATGCGCATCGTTGCGATCACCTCAGTGAGGACATCCACCGCGCAAGGCTACCGCCATCTGCCTGCTGTGCGGTCTTTTCACGTATGAATCGTCCCCTCTCAAGCATGTGAACAAGCAGATTGCCGTCCTTAGAGTCGAGCCATGAGCATTGATTCGTACGACCAGCGCACCGTCAGCACCATCGAGATCGGTGACGTCCAGGTCACTCGCGTGGTGGAGTGGCACGCGCCGATCGCCCCCGCCGAGGTGGTGTTCCCCAGCACCACGCCCAGTATGTGGCAGGCCGGCCAGAAGTGGCTCGCCCCGCACTTCTGGAACCCCGAGACCGGGCACTTCAACGCGTACATGCAGACGTGGGTGCTGCGCAGCGAGGGCCGCACGATCCTCGTCGACACCGGGATAGGCAACGACAAGGAGCGCCCGTACATGCGGCCGTGGTCTCACCTCGACACGGACTTCCTCGAACGGCTCCAGGCCGCCGGGATCGAACCGGAGGACGTCGACGTCGTCGTCAACACCCACGTGCACGCCGACCACGTCGGCTGGAACACCCGGCTGGCCGACGGCGAGTGGGTTCCCACGTTCCCGCATGCCGAGTACCTGATCCACCGAGCGGACTTCGAGTTCTGGAACCCGGTCAACGGCCACCCGAAGCGCGGCTCGCTGGGCGGGATCAGCGCAGCGCTGGGCAACCAGAACATGTTCGAGGACAGCGTGCTGCCGGTCCACGAGCACGGGCAGGCGATGCTGTGGGAGGGCTCCCGCCGCATCGACGGCAACCTGGTGCTGGAGCCGGCACCAGGCCACACGCCTGGCTCGGCGGTGCTCACGCTGGAGTCGCGAGGCGAGCGTGCGCTGTTCGTCGGCGACCTTCTCCACACCCCGCTGCAGTTCGGAACTCCCGACTGCGAGACCTGCCTGAGCGAGAACGAGGCCGCGGCGACACGGCAACGGCGCCGTTTCCTCGAACGTGCCGCCGACACCGGAGCGCTGGTGTTCCCCGCACACCTGCCCGGTCCTGGTGCCGCAGAGGTGCGGCGGGACGGCAGTGCTTTCGCGATCGAACGCTGGGCGCCGTTCACCCCGGAGACCTCCCCGAACGAACGATGACGCGGGACATCGATGAACGATGTCCCGCGTCATCACGATCGGTGGAGCTGGGGGGACTCGAACCCCCGAGATCGGAAGAGCGGGGTGTAGGGGAAGTGTGGCGACCCGGGGGGGTA